>NZ_BAABOB010000004.1:39389-224515 GCF_054785155.1 Streptococcus parasalivarius | reverse complement strand
CGGTTTTAGAAACTTCATCAACTTTAAGAAACGTGTCTTCATCATTTTGAACATAAAAAAAGAGAAGACCTATCAGGTCCTCTCTAGATGTTAGCTTTTCGTCACCCACTACAGTTGACAAACATACGAAAAACTGCAATTTCTACTTTACAGTTTTCTTCTTTCCTATAATTTTTAGCTTTTCACTATTTTGAAAAGATCAACACTTATTTGTACTTTTCTATCTCCGTTTCTAATAGACTGAGCATGCTTGCATTGTGCTCTTTGACACTGTTATTATCCCATTTTCGATCATATTTCTTGAGCAGGTCACTCATCGCCTTCAACTTGGGACTTTGCTCTATTATATTTGGAAAATGCTCAACCTTCTCAATTGGAAACCGATTCGAAAACTTTGAATTGGCTGAAACAGTGATGAGAGCAAGATTCCCCAACAGATCTCTATTTTCAACAGTCACTGAATTATCAGCGTTAATAGGGTGCTGAGGGAAGAAATGTTCGATAGAATTTCTGAACTGGAATTGGAAATTGCTAAATTCAGATGCTCTATCCCTCGCCAACAGATAATCCAAATAAGTAAAGACAATCCGATCGATACCAAATCCACTTCGATTTCGATAATCTGAAGATTCAATTTTTTGGCAGCAATACTTTTCTAAGGTAGGGATAAGGAGTTTGCCATCTTGCTCTTTATTCACATTCGTCAAGACTCTAGCAATCCAGTGCATGGTCTTAGGGGAAGTATAGGTCACGCGCAGGCAAGATTCTAGGAGTCGTAATTGTTGATTATCCGTTCCTTCTTCTTGATCCATTGAGTCTAAAGTAGATTTATAGGATGGTTTTCTCCCCTTTTTATCCTCATACATGACGAGCTTTTGTAAAGACCATTTCCCTTCGACCTTGTATTCACCGATATATTCTCTTTTAATAATATAACGATCAAATAGATACCGATACTTCAAAAGAGCATAGATAAACTCCAAGGCCTTTTCTTTACTAGCCCATCTGTCCTTTAATAAGTCAAGGAATCGCTTATCATCTAATCCACTATCACGATCCGTCTCAGTCATCTCCATGGCTTCATTGACCTGCAAAAGAAAATTTGGAAAGTTAATGATAGACTCAAACCGTTCATTTTCTTCTTCCCTATCATCAATTTGATTAGACACAGTAGGATCCGGCGCTTGCAAGATAGTTTTTAAGGTAAATTGAGTCTCATCACTGTTATTTTCTGCATTAAAAATGTCACGAAGATCTGAGAAGTCAGCCACCCTCAGCATATCCCAATTTGCACTAAATAGTTTTTCACGTATTTTTACTGGGAGAACCATCTGAAGATAGTTGTCCATTTGTGCACAAGCATCCCAAATCGTAGCTGCAATTAGTTTATCTTTTTTGTCCTCTTCACTGAATCCATTTTCAGACTTGATAGCACCCAAAATCTTTGCTTTCACAATTTCATGGAGCTCCAATTGCTCTCCACGAGTATTCATGATCTCAAAATAGTGATTCAAATCGATATTTTGAGGAACCTGGGTTCGGATGATTGTTACAGTAGAAAACTTATCTCTAAACCGTTTTTTATAATCATCATTAGCGTTTTTGCTCTGGAAATATTTCTTAATTATTTCATATCCTTCTACTAACTCTTCTGAATAAAGAGAAGGCTCTTTACTATCCATTACAGTTTCGATCTCACCTAGAGTGATGTTCGATTTTTCTCTAGCTTCAAATTTCAAAGGATTTCTTTCTACAGAAGGATGATCCAGATAACGAAGAAGCAAAAACAAAGTAGTTAAGCGTTGCTGGCCATCGATTACTTCGTAAACTCGAGGTTGGACTTGATTGACCACTAAACTGCCAAGGTAATATTTACTTGAATTAGTTTCGTCAAGATCATCAATATCCATTAGCAATTGCTCAATTTCATCTTTTCTCCATGCGTAATTTCGTTGATAGATTGGGATGACATAGTTGACATTTTCAAAAACATTGTCCACATTCAATTCATCTGGTTGAATATACTTTTCACTTCTCATTAGACTAGTCCTCCTCTCCAAATACTTTATCATAGAGTTTTTGATAGCGTTTTTTATTCACGTTGGAATTCTGGAAAGCTTCCTTTGAGATAATATCTAAAACAATGGTATCCAACCCTATCGGATCCTGCATTTCAGAAATCAAAGCAAAGAGATTCAATCCCTTATTGATACGATCTGATTGTCCTTGTGCGTACTTATTTACCGATTCTCTATAGACTGCTTTCATGATCAATCTTAGAGAATAAGCCCATCTATGTAGAAAAGACAATCTTGCAGGTGTCAATTCCTTCATACTGAATTTATCGACAAAGAAGATCAAAATATTTATGAAGAGATTATAAACATAGAGATCACCAGTTCCGTTTTTTATGACCTCTTCTTCATTAAATCTACTATCGACCAAGTTCACAATCTCTCTATAGAGGTTGGCATAATGCAAAGTGTATGAAAAGAATCTTTTTCCAGCAATCAAGGGTTGGGTTAACTGGAATTGATTCAAAGGAATTCCAGTTGTTAGCTCATACACTTTGTCAGCATTAAAACGTTCCACATAAAGATGAGAGGCTTTAGCATAAGTCGCAAAATGATGGGGATTCGAAGGTTTAATTCCCTTAAAAGTTTGAATATCTTTAGTAGAATAATGAAGGCCATTTTTGTTCTTATACCATCTCACTAAGGGGAAGAGATTGTCTGCAAAGAGATCCTCCAGTTCGCTTTGATTTTTATTTTCCCAAGCTTGTATGATCTCAATCTTATCACTTTCAGATTCATCATTCATTTCTCTCAAATGATAAGATTTCAACAAATCATGTGGAGAGAGAGCCTTCCCCCGAGAATTCTGGGAGTCAAAGAATTGAAAAGCTTCCTGCTCATCATTCGTGATAATCTTTACCAAAGAACAGTTATCAAGAAGATAATCAGCATACTTTTTAACTTCTTGTCCGTCAAACTCTCTTAGCTTTCGCTTGATGATTTGGAAATTATGCACGATCGCTTCTCTAGATAGTTCATTATATTCCTCATTCAGCAAGGATGAAAGATTAGCATATGATGCCTCTTGAAGTATCTCATACACCACAAATAAAAGAATAGAAAGAGTTGTTAAGCGCTGCTGGCCATCGACAATATTAAGTTTAGAAGATGCGTCATTTATGTTTTCTCTGTGGAGTACAACAGACCCCATTCGATATTCTGGAATTCTATTCTTAAACGCCTCATAAGTATCTGTGATCAGTCTAAGTGCTGATTGTGTTCCCCAACGATACGGTCTCTGATAATTAGGAATCGCTAACCTTTCTACCATCATTTCTCTAACACTGACAATGCGCAAATTTTCATTCAAGTTTGACATTGAACAACTCCTCTATCTACTTCAATTTCTTTAAATACGGTTTTATATCACTCATTATAACACTTTAAGAAGTCAACTCAAGATTGATGACGAATTTTTATTTTTTTATTTATGACAAAGAAAAACAGCCAACCATTGGGTTAACTGCTAAAAAAAGTTATCAAGTTAATTATTAAAAGAATCAGTATCCAAATTCACTTTAAATCGTACTTCCAGTCTTCTCCATCTTGGTAGTAGAAAAATTCAGACAGGTCTTCTTCAAGAAAGATACGAAGCATATCCTCCATATCTAGAGAGAGGTCTAGATTTGGCAATTCTTTCAGGTCCTCCCACCAGACTTCCCCCCTCTTCAGAGGATATTAATTCTCCGTCAAACTTTTCTGTCTTATAAAAGAGAACTACATAACGAATGCCGTCTTCTACCCAATCTTTCATTCCACAAATCCGGGGAGAAGCAATCCTTAAGCCAGTTTCTTCCTTCACTTCACGGATTACTGCTTCCGTAAATGATTCTCCCCCTTCGACATGACCACCAGGAAAGGTTATGCCTGGCCAGTCCTTTTTTTTACGATCAATAACAAGAACTCTATCGCCGTCTCTTACCATACAAAGATTTGTAAACTCAACAGTCTCATTCATACAAATACTTCCTAACTATGTTTGTCTTTTTCTTTAAGGATAGGATAAACAATCTCTACCCTATTCTTCTTTTAGTTGCACTTGCGTATGGGCTAGCAGGTCGCCAAGATGCCTCTTATCTTTTCTAAACATCGTCATTGCCAGTAAGGAAACTGCGAGGAGAGTCGCCGAAATAGAGAGGATAATGGACAATACTTCAAAATTACTATAGAAACCATGAATCGTGCCCATATGACCTATTTGCCAAGGTAAAAATTTAATGGTATTTCTGATCAAGCTAGCCTGAACTGTTTTTTTCTGGTAGACCAGTTCAAGTCCCGCTTTTATCTTCCCAAAACTCCCATTTTTTGCATAATCCAAGTATGTGAAAAGGAGCGTAATTGGCAAAACAGAGGTGAAAAATACAAGCCACTGAGACTGAATTTCTGTAAACTCAGGGACGCCATTGAAAAGAATAATGTATATAAGCGTAGAACCTAAAAACAGAAGAACTAAATAAGCTAGAATGAAAAGATAATCAAAGAGAAATTCAATCATTCTTTTTTTAAACGGAATAGGGTTTATTGCTAAAATTTTCATCATCGACTCCCCCTTTCTCATCTTCTATTATAACATTTTTAATATTCTAAATAATATTTGAGAGAAAAAATTGAAGGCTATTGAGCTCACAAAATGCGTTTGTTTCATAATTGTAAACACCTGTAGATTCTATTATACACTAGATTCAAAGTCTTTTGGACTTTATTTCGATTTTACGTTATATTAGTATTAAAAATCTGAATCATAGGGGTAATGTATGTCTCAGTATATTAAAATAGAGATTGGAAAAAGAATTCGTGAAGAACGTGAGCGACAAGGGTTAACACGTGAGCAAGTCTGTGACACTGAAGAAGAATTAACCGTCAAACAACTGATGCGGATTGAGCTTGGTCGTTCATTGCCAACTATTGTCAAACTGCAATACATCAGTGATCAACTAAATGTTTCCCTGAATTATTTGTTGGGAGAAACTAATTTAGACATTCCTGAAGACTATTATCAGGCTAAATATAAACTCATGAAGTCTCCTGTCTATGGCGATTCTGAACGTATCAAGAAAAAACTACAGGATATTGAAGAACTTTATGAAAAATATATTGACATACTACCAGAGGACGAGCTGCTAACCATTGATATCATTGAAAGAACCCTGAATTTTATATCTGAAGAGAAGAAAGAAGATCTTGTTGAGATTGTATTTGAAGACTATTTGAATCAGGTATTAAAAAAAGAAGACTACACCTTGAATGACCTTTTGTTGATAAAATATTATGCTGTACAATGTCAAGGTTCTTCATATGATAAAGCTACAATTGAGCATTTTCGAATGAAGTTAATAAAACAAAGATTGCAAGGTGATGAATTATCCAATGTGGAACTATTGGGGGCTTTATCAGCTATAGCTGGGATATATGTTATGCACCATGAATACGAACATATGAAGTCTCTCGTCGATAAGATGTATGAAATCATACATTCCATTATGCAACACTCATATCAGCCAGGTATAACAATGCTTGAAGCAAAGTACTATCTCTTCTATGAGAACAATAAAGATAAAGCAACAGAGCTCTATCATACAGCCACCGTACTAGCCGAAGCCTTCGGCGACCAAGTCTTCATCAAAAATCTTAAAATGGAAATGGAAAAAGATTTAAATACGAAATAACAAATCTAAGTGACATAAATGTCCTTTTGATTCGTTATTTTTTTGTTTATACTCATTCATATAATCAAGTAGGAGAAATCAAGATATGACAAACCTTATCGTAGCAAAACAGTTAAGCAAACAATTTCAAAAATATAAAGCAATAGAAAATCTAAACTTCACAGTTGAAGAAGGTGAAATTTTAGGTTTCCTAGGTCCATCAGGCTCTGGTAAAACGACAACAATCAATATCTTAACAGGTCAACTCACTCCTAGTCAGGGAGAAACCTATATCTTAGACAAACCATCCCTTCAGTTAAAAGAAGAGGATTTGTCAAAAATTGGTTTAATCACTGAAAATAGTGGCTTTTATGAAAAATTGACTCTATATGATAACCTTCTATTTTTCGCAAAACTCTACAATGTTTCACCAGATTATATTGACGATTTGATGAAGCGTGTCGGACTTTATGACCATCGTAAAACCTTGGCAGAAAAACTCTCTACAGGGATGAAACAACGGATGCTTCTAGTTAGGGCTATCATTAACAAGCCCAAAGTTCTCTTTCTTGATGAACCGACTTCTGGTTTAGATCCATCAACATCTCAAACCATTCACGCTCTCATCAAAGAGCTTAAAGAACATGGGACAACCATTTTTCTGACGACACATGACATGCACGAGGCTACCATTTTATGCGATAACATTGTACTTCTAAATAAAGGGAAGATTGTTGAAGAAGGAAAACCTGCTGAGCTTATTCAGAAATATAATACAAATAAAATGGTAAGAGTGACCTACTGTTCAGGTCAAGAGAAAGTGATTCCCTTCTCTGAATTAAATCATATTACTGCAACTCAAGATATTCAAACCATCCATTCATGTGAACCAACTTTAGAAGACATCTTCATCCAACTTACAGGAGGAAAACTTAATGTTTAACCAATTGAAATCTTTACTATGGCTTAGAAAACGAGTTATCAAATCTAACAAAACCATTATCCTACAAATCCTCCTTCCTTTAGGATTTGCCTTTCTATATAAACATATCAATGAGATTCAAGGTACTCTAACAAACTCAATGAAAGTCAATCTATTAGGCCTGTGTTTAGCTTTATCTTTGAGTTTATCAGTTGGAAATCCAATCAGTACTATTGTTTCCGAAGAAAAAGAAAAAAATATTTTAAGAACTTTGTTTTTAAGTGGTGTTAACAGTACGAACTATATCCTTTCAGTTTTATTTTACCCAGTGCTTATTAGCTTAGTTATGACAACTGCTATTCCAAAAATACTAGAACTGAATATTGAAACTCATTATGGTCCTTATCTTATCGTTTCATTTGCTACATCTTTAGTAATGATGCTTATCAATCTTTTCATTGGATTAATCAGCAAAACTCAAGTATCTGCCCAAGTGATTAGTCTTCCAGTAATAATGATTAGTATGTTTATTCCAATGCTTTCAGAAATCAGTAAAGATTTTGATAATGTCACAAAGTACAGTTATATGGGATTGTTCACGAAATCTATAGGGCACCTTGAAACCTTTAAGTGGCAGGACCAAGTAGCAAGCTCACTATCCCTGCTAGTCTGGTTACTCCTATTTACTACACTGATCATTCTACAATCTAAGAGATTACGAAAAATATCTTAATTCAAAACCATAACCATCTAAACTGAGTGTTAGATGGTTGTTTTGTTTATTCCCCTATTTGCTCTAACTAGAAACACAGACAAGTTCCTAGAGTCTTTTCATTCACATGATTTTAAGGTATATTATTATATAATTAAAACTCAAGGGGAATACAGATGTCTGATGATATTAAAATCGAGATTGGAAAAAGAATTCGTGAAGAACGTGAACGACAAGAATTAACTCGTGAACAAGTCTGTGATACTGAAGATGAATTAACCGTCAAACAATTGATGAGAATCGAGCTCGGTCGCTCATTGCCAACTATTGTCAAACTGCAGTATATCAGTGATAAACTAGGTGTTTCTCTCAACTATTTGCTAGGTGAAACAAAACTAGACATTCCTGAAGAGTATTATAGGTCTAAATATAAACTCATGAAATCCCCTGTCTATGGGGACACCGGACGTATCAAGAAGAAGCTAAAAGATATTGAGGACCTATATGATAACTATATTGATGTTCTTCCTGAGGAGGAACTTCTAGCCATTGATATTATTGAAAGAACGTTAAAGTTTATGATTATGGAAGAGGAGGATCCTATTGAAGAGGTATTTGAAGATTATTTCACTCAAGTTTTGAGGAAGGATAAATATTCTTTAAATGACCTCTTATTAATTAAATACTATGGATTTCGATGTCAAATTGGTGACTATGATAAAGAAATTGTTGAAAGTTTTCGATGCAAATTAATTAATCAAGAATTACAAGGGGAAGAGCTAGTTAATGTTGAACTACTTGGGGCATTGTCAACTATAGCTGGAATCTATGTGATGCATCATGATTATAGAAATATGAAAACTATTGTCGATAAAATGCATACTGTTATTGATAAGACACTACAACATGCTTACAAACCCGCCGTACTCATTTTTGAAGCAAAATACTATTTATATTATGAAAATGACATCAATAAAGCAAGAGATCTCTATAATACGGCAACTGTTCTGGCTGAAGCTTTTGGCGACCAAGTTTTCATCAAAAATCTAAAAATGGAAATGGAAAAAGATTTAAATACAAAATAGAAAATATATCAGCAACATCTTTAATATGATTCATTCTAAATGCAATAACTACCGAAGAAGCATCTGAAGTCAAATTCAGATGCTTCTTTTATTATTTCAATTTTTTTCTTTCAGCTGATATTATGCTTCTTCAGATACTTCTTCCCATACCATTCTTCTGCTGACTTGCCTTCCCAATCTCGGTATTCTTCAGGATATTTCCATTTGTAGTAGCCTTGCATCATATAGGGGAACATGAGATAGATTTCGAAGGCAACAATCACAAGAGTGATAAGATACCACATCCCTAAAAACTGTAGAAAAATAAATCCCTCAGATCTAAACTCTCCAAATCGTGGCATAAAAAGTTTCATAAGCATATAAAGTGCAACAAGTATCCCACCATATTTCATAACAGCTTTTACAATTTTACCAATAAAGTCATTTTTAACAGTGTCATTATTATTTTCTCCATACATTAATTGTCTTAATGAGAAGAGACGATTTCGAAACATGAGAAAGATGACTAAGAAAATAGAACCAATAAAAATTGTCATTCCCCAAAACTCTAAACTTCCATATGTAAGTGTCATGAAAAACAAATTAACTTCGACTAATAACCAGAGAAAGTATGTAACTAATAGATGAAATTGTGTTCTATAAATTAATATAAATTGTTTGTTAAACCCTTTTCCAAGTATAATTAGAAAAAACCACATGAACAAACAAAGCCAAAATACCCAAGGGGGAAAGAAATTTATTTTTGAAATAGGAAATGTGAATTCCGATTTATCAGGTTCATAAAAGAAATAACTATTTACAGCTAAGAATCCCCAATTAAGCCCTATCACAAAAATTAGTGTTAAAATGATTTGCCAAACATACGACTTCAAGGTTCCTCTATATTTTTCTTTTTTTAAAGCATCTTGATAGAGATCCTCAACATATTTTCCCGAGATCTCATCATCCAATAGATTTAAAGATTCTTCAAAACTGGCTTTAAAGATTGATTTCTTTTTCATTATTAGCTTTCAACAACTCCTTATGCTTCTTCAAGTACTTCTTCCCATACCATTCTTCTACTGACTTGCCTTCCCAGTCACGGTATTCTTCAGGGTATTTCCATTTGTAGTAACCTTCTAAAAAGAAAGGGAACTCCATGAAGATAACCATTGCCAATAATCCAATATCTATGATTATCCATGTCAAGAACATACCTAACAAAGTCAAACTTTGTGAAACTGCTATGCCCGAATGCGATAAGATTATTTTGATAATTACTGCAAGTCCTAGCACTCCTGAACCATAGGTAGCCATTAGGCTTGCTATCCTATCAAGTAGCGTTTCTCCAATCTTCTCGCCAAATAAACAAGTGGTTAAACTTTTTTTCTCCATACGGAGGAATATTAGGGCAATGATAAACAAGAAAATATAAATAAACCAGATTCCAACTGAGGTTAGGGTCGGGAGGGCTACAGTTATGGCCAAGAGATTGAATTCAAGACAGAACCAAAATAAAAAGGTCTCCATATGGAAGCGATATCTGTATGGACGAATAAATGGTTTACGAACAAATTTTCCAATAAGTACAAGTAATAGCCATATGAAACAGCAAATCAGAAATAATTCTGGGGTCAACAGTGACGGCTTGTGAACAGGCAAGGTTAAATCTTTGGAATCTGCAACATCCAAAGAAGAGGCAAATAAGGCACAGAGAAAATTACATCCGAATACAAATAAGACGCTGTAGAGAATACTTTTTATTCTAAAACCAATACTTGGCTTTCCATTGTTTAAGCCTTTGCCCAGTTTTTCGTAATAGTCTTTCTTTATATACTGAAGTAAAGCATCATCTAATAGATTTAAAGATTCTTCAAAACTGGCTTTAAAAATTGATTTTTTCATTTCTTAACCATCACCTCTCTCTTACTGTAATCAAGTCTGCTATTTGCGTCCCTCTCCGGTTTAAGCTACTTTTCTATTTTGACTTTTCCCTGTTCATAGCCTGAATACCAACTGCTTTCAGGACTAACATAATCTAGTGGTTCATTATCTGAACCGTCACCCACAAGAAGTAGGGTACCATTGTTGAACAGACAATTATATGTCTCTGAATCTTTAGTGAATTCATCATTTTGGGAGTCATAGTGATAGGTTTGCTCTCCCTCCACATCCTTTAGAGTAATCTGCTCACCGTCTATTTTTATCCAAAAATTTTTATCAATTGTAGCTGTTTTTGTTGATCGATTTTTAACGATGAGATAGTAAATACCATCATCTGATTTTTCCTCATCAATAGTGGTATTAATAATCCCCAGAAGCATTAGAGCTGGTATAATCAATAGCAACCATAACCATTTTTTCTTGTTCTTTTTAGGTGTCTCAAGTTCTAGACTTGGCAAATCGACAGTTAGAGGCTCGATTTTCTCTAACCCCTGTTCTAAATTTTTGGTAACTCCTTCACCTTTATTGCCCAACCACTGTCTTGCCATTCGTACAAAGTACAGGCGCTCATCTTCTTGTGCAATCTCTTCAAACAAGTTTTGGGATTGAGTCTTATTTCCTTTTATTAGCTCATTTAAGGCTTTAAAATACTGAAGTTCAAGTCGTTCAAAGGCTTGTGGAGCAGTTGCTTGATTAAAGAAATCATTTGGTTTCCTCTCCACAAGGATATCGTACATAGCAAGAAATTCCATCTGTTCGACTTCTTTTGCTTTCTCGTCTTTAAAGTTTAGATAATGGAGTGATTTTAAGAGGTCATCTTTGCTGATTATTTTTGCAGAAAGCAAGGATGCTTTCAGTGAAATAATCCATAGAAAATTAAGGTAAGTTTTCCTAATACCTGCAAATTGTAATTCCTCTGCTTGGCTGATGACCGATGGGAAGTCGCCAATCATGTAAGCATAGGTAATAGATGCAATCCTAGCATTGATCTGATTCTTTTTACGACGAGACTTACCATACCGTTGAATCGAATCATACCAGAAATCTAAACCAATAGTTTCATTAAGGGCTTTGTGAGTTTCCCTTACCAATAAGCTATTTAAGTAAATTTTTAATAGAAGAACTAGACCAACGACGCTCATTGAAGCAACCAACTGTATTGTGGAATTTTCTAAAAATAACCATCGAAGGAAAAATAAAAAAATAATAATTAACACGGTACTGATACGTAAAATAAGGGTATATTTTTTCCAGATCCTCTTATAATCCATCAACTTATCTCCTATACTCATTTTTGAAATAGATTTACTTTTCATTATATCTGATTATTTAGCATTCGCAAGTTCACCGATAATATGAAAAAGAAAACACCCAAACAGGTGAATGATTCAACAAAAATAACTAGCAGGGGGGTCTCTTTCTTCTCCAAGATTTTCAAATATTTGCTTTTCTTAAATTGCCCTGATAATGCTAACAGAATAAATAAGTACCACATCAAAAAACTTAGGAATAATAGTAAAAAACTACCTAAAATAAGATATAAGAACGATAGCCCTAAAGTTAGACAGAAAAAATCTAACTTTTTGGAATCAGTACAGTTTTTCAGGCACTTCCAATTAATCTCTACTTCGAATGGTTAAATCATAAAGAGCGAGACAGACCTTTTTAGTTTTCTCAGCTAGTGTAGAGTCTGTGTTTAACTGAGCTCCCAGATCTTCTCTGGACAAATTAGAATCTATCAGCACGATTGAACGAATGAGATAACTTTCAAAAAGTTCTTATATTTCTGCTTTAATTCCGTCTGACTGATTGTTTCTCTAGCATCCTTTATGACAGCATCAAAATCTCCTGACCTAGACTTTACGAGTGCCTTGCTCTACCAACTGAGCTAAATTGGCTAACACTTTTATAGTGTAGCACTCTCAATTTTTTGTCAGGAAGTTTTAAACGATTTTCTTTATCAAAATCTGACAAGGATTTTGGGGATCCCATAGTTGAGGAAAAATCTCTAATTTTTTAAAACCAAGACTGCGATAAAAGACATTTGTTCGATCATAATCTTTATTAGAGCCTTCTGCTACTGTTTTTACCTGTAGGTAGTCTACTTGTTTGCCTGCTTCTCTTTCTAAAGTCGCAAGCAATTGACTCCCAATTCCTCTACCTTGATAAGCTTTTTTTACGCCGAGACAATCAATCTCTGCACACTCTTCACTAGAATAGGACAAGCTTACAAATCCAGTCAACTCACTCTCCTGGTAGGCTGCCCAAACTTGCAATTCCTTGGCTCCTTCGATGTATGCTTGCGTGCTTTCAGGTATTCCAAACCATTCTGGCAAATCCTTTAAAACCTCAGCGACAACTGCCATTTTTTGATCTTCATCCTTGACTTCTTCGATTGTAAACATCATAAGTTCCTTTCTTGATTTTAGTTTTACTTTCCCTCTTACGATCCAGCACTTTCATAGGCATCCAATCCCCTGTCCCATAGTTTCAAGGAAATGAAAAAGAAGACAAGAGAAATCAAAATCAAACCACCGATGTTAAAGAGCCCATCCTTGCCCTGCAAGAAATAACTGGCAGGATAGTAAGCCGTAAAAGCAACTGGTACGATAAAGCCTAGAAGCTGCTCCTAAACATTCAAACACGATTTCTCATCTCCTAAAATCTGCCTTCTTTATCACAGCAGAAGGCATCAGTATGACTCTATTATAAAGCAGTTAAAAAAGGAAACCAAGTGTTATTCTCGCAAAAGAGAAAAGAGTTTTGATACTTGAAAAAACAAAAAAATCTGTCTAAAAAGACAGACTCAGATTGTATGATATAAAGCATTTATCGGACTGCCATAGTCAAACAAATAATCGTGATGAAAACAAGCATCAAAACCAATAGCCAATAAGTATATTTATAAACTTTCACAGCTCCACAAAAACGTTCGACATAGGATTCTTTGGGATTATCTGGATTGTACCAAACCGTCAGAGTTGATCCCAATGGAAAAAAATCCTTGGCGGTATATGGCACTGATGAATTGGTGTATAGAACAAGTCTTTTAGCCAACAAGTCTGGATTAGAGGTGGCTTTGGAACTCTTCCAAGGAAGTGAAACTGTCGTGACCCACTCATACTCCAGACTTCTTCTAAAAGCTTTACCATTGACGACATACTCTACAATCGGAGCAATGGCATCAGTATAGTATCTATAGCCAACTACGCTACCTTTTATGCTCTCTGTAGACCTCTTTTTACGATTAAGTTCTTTGAGATACAAATAGCGAAAAAGAAATATTGTAAATGACAAAACGGCGAAGCTTATGGGCCAAGCTAAAAATATAATCTGTAACTTAGACATGATTTTCCACCTCAAAGATAATTTTTACCATTTGATTCTCCCACATTAGTCTTTGTATTTTGCTCACTGGAATAAGCACAACTCACTCCATTTTACCATGTCTGGGCTTGGCTTGCTTGTGAATGTTTAGATAGATTATAAGCCACAAAAAAGCCACCATAGGGTGACTTAAAGATAGAAACTCTAAAAATATTGAAAATAATTCCTTTTTTGAGTGCGGTGAGTATAAGTCATAACTTTACACCATGGTAAAAATTCCTTTGAACAATTGCTTCAAGTAGTTGTAAGTTTTAAAACTTAGCTTTACTACCAAGCTATGGAAAAGATGAACGTCTTCATCTAAAAACCGATATAATATTTCAAAGTTCATTTATCACATCTAACAATAACTCTTTGTCATTCTTCATAATGGCTAACAATGCATCTTCGTCATCCTCCAGAATGGCCATGTATATCTTTCTTCGAGCTTCTAACTTTTCGATTTCTTTTTCAAGTCGCTTAATTTTTAATTTCATACAAAAAGAATTCCATAAGCCATGAAGAAAGAACATGAAAAATAAATATTTCGCAGAGACTTACGCCAAAGAGCTGATCTCTATCATGATTTTCATACAGAGTTTGGATACCTAAAAAGTGCAGTCACTACCATGGTAAAAACTCTCTCAAAGGTCATCATCACGCTAAAAAACAAGGGTGTAACAACAGTAATAGTAAAACATCTATCCATCAATGACTGTCTCAAATTTCTAAACATCACTGTAAGTCAATCACCTTTGATTGTGATAAAGAAATTGCTAACTGTAAGTTTATTTCAAATGAGCATGACATTAATATTTTCTTTTATGATTAAGAATGACTTGAACATTGAAGACCAAATGAACACTATAACAGCTTATTAAGGCTATTCGAACTGTTGAAACAGATGGCTTTTAATATAATTTCTCAATTTGTTTTAATAAGTCTTTGAACTATCAAACATCCTATCACGTTTATCTGGGTTACTTGTGAAAGTCTAAAATAATTTGACCAATTTAGAAAAATATAAAAAGCACTATATCCAATTTAGGAGTACAGTACATTTTCATATTTATTTTTGTAATCCAGCGATTACTTCATTGATTTTTAATTCAATATCATTTAATGGAACCATGTACCACTCAGTCGCTTTTTTGAAATTTCCATCCTGAAAGATAACTTGTTTGTCCTGGAATACATGATGCAGGGTTCGTTCAAGCAGCTGAGCGTTCACATTTTGCACTTTAGCAGAAAGCATAATTTTTACAGGTGCATTTAAATATGTTACATCATTTTTCGCATTAGCAATTCTACTTTCAACATTATTTCGAGTAAAACCAATCTTGTACAGATTATTCCACTTGCTAATGTCAGGATCCGTACTTAGTGACTTCAAAACGTAGATATAGCCAGTTGTATATTCTTCGCCAAAACTTTCAGCTAACGTTTCTTCGTCTACTGGTTCTGTCACCATCCGTCCATGACGTTCAGTCGAATAGAGAGACGAAGCCAAAGATTGTAACAACAGATTCTTATTCTCTGTTCCATTCTCATAAACAACATGCATTCTAGCATTTGTCTTCCCATTATCAGCGATAAAGGTATCCTTTGAAATGGAAACGATATACATCATTACACCATTTTGGATGTAGAATCTATTTTCATGAATGTCATACTGTTCAAACGGGATGATTTTTCGTCTGCCAGATGCGATATCTGCATGAACTTGATCGAATAAGCCCCTATACTTCTCAAAATGACTTGCATGTTTTCTCCGACCGATTTTATCTGCCGCATTCACAGTTCTTCGATAGCGAGAAACGTCCAACAAGTCTGAAAAATCATCAATCATATCATCTGAACCTAAGATATCATCTAAATTCAACTCGACATTATTTTCACCTGAATCATCAAGAAATTCTCCATCTAGTTCGAAGTCTTTCGCCAATAAGCCGAGAGTGTCATAGCTCTTAACCTTCTCAGCTCTTTCAGGTTTTCCTCGAAAGCCACTAAGACGAGCCCACAACGCACGTTCACTAGACCATTCAGATGTTTTTTCCGGCTCTCGTCCATTTTCATTCACAAAGTCTATAATCTCCTGAAATTTAGCAACTTCTGGATCTTGTTTTACAACTTTCTTTTTTTCAACTTGTTTTGTTAAATCATCAAAAGCGTCATCTTCAAAGATGCTGTCTAAACTATTCGCCATCTTCTTCCGCTGCCTCTCTTTCACGTTTTATCTCAGCAAGTCGTAGCAAAGCAAAGGCCAAGTATTTTTCACCATCATCTTTACTATTTCGATCAGGATTTCGACCATTTTCTGCACGGAACTTCTTAGCAGCTTGATAGGCAGCAACCAATTGTTCATCAGTAAAATCATACTTATTTGATGAAAGATAATCTTGGATAAAACGAAGCGTCGGTGCGTCGATATCGCGACTAATCACTTCATACGCACGCTGGAACGGATTCACTTGATCGATTAAATCAATATTCAATTCATCAATATTAATGAAGCGGTCGGCCATCTTGATAATTTCACGACTACCATCTTCTGAAGTTGTTGTTTGGCCAGCTGCGATATTAATATCAGCAACCATATGTTGGCGAACGGTTTCTAACTCCTCATTCGTCAAATCAGGATAACGTTCAATGATGACCCGTGGAATCAACGTTTTATTAATCATTTTTGCTTCCGCACCTGATACAATCGCGTTTTGAATATCTTGGCTCTGTAAAATACTAGATTTCAAATCTTCCATATCATTTTCGATGATCTTTTTCGTACGTTCCGTAGTATCAGCAGGTTTCAATCCTCTAATTGAAAGGTTACCTGGTTTGTCTGGCTTATCATCTTTTGGTTTAAACTTGTAGACTGGCGCCAACACTTGTTCCATTAGTAACGAAGCAGAAATGGCCTTCATGATACTGTTAACTGCGAATAATACTTCATCATCCTGTGCATCTGGCTGAGCAATAAGATTTGTAAACTGTGCATGTGTCTTATTGGGACTGTCACGAGTTACGCGACCGATGATCTGAATCACTTCAGTTAATGAATTACGATAACCGATTGTCAATGCGTATTCCGCAAACGGCCAATCGAATCCTTCTTTTGCCATTCCCAGTGCAATGATGATATCAAGCTTATCAAGGTCTCTAATGTCATCTGTAATACTTGCTAAATATGCTGAGACTTTTTCACGTCCATCTTCATTTACGAGGTCGGCTACTAATAATTCTATACCATCGGGACGTTCGATTTCATAAATGCCATCCTCGTTCTGTGTGATATTACCACCGTCCGTCAGTAAATCAAGTATTTCGTCAACTTCTGCGTACTTGTCTTTAGTCGATTCACCAGAGTTAACGTTAGGAATATGGATAATGGATTTCTTATTGACATCAATTACTTTATCCAACGCATCCGTATATTTTCCACGATAGAAACTATAACCCATTGCAAATGATTTCAGATATTTATATCCTTCCAGTTGCTCATAATAAGTGTATGTGACCTTATCAAATTTATCTTCATCAGCTGGTTCCAGAATCTGAACGGAGTCGCCACGGAAATATGAACCAGTCATTGCTAAGATGTGCGCATTGGAGTTTAACATGATGCTACGCAAGGCATTGCCTAACACAGAATTATCGTCGCGGCTGACATGATGGAACTCATCGATTGCTAAAAGCGTATTGTCAAACAGTGAATCATCCAACTCTTCAAAAGCAAATCGCAACGTAGCATGTGTAGCAATCAGGATATTATCACTAGGATCTGTCGAGTTCATGAATTTAACAAAATGTTGAACCTTCGATTTTTCGCCGCCGCCAATAGTTAAATTATTACTTGGTTTTACTTCCCAATCCCAATAAAAACCAAACTTCGATAATTCCGTATCTTTGAATGATTTACCGATTGAACGTTCAGGAACCGCAATAACCACTTTTTTAATTCCTTGATTGTGGAGTTTATCCAAACCAACAAACATCAGCGCACGTGATTTCCCCGAAGCTGGTGGGGATTTCACGAGTAAGTATTGCGACGCACGTTTCTCATAAACACGTTCTTGCATTTCACGCATACCGAGGTCGTTTGTTGTTTTCGATTGATTTTTATCAAAATTAATTTCAAATAAATTACTAGTCATTCGTTGTCATCTCCTGATAGAGTTTTAGTAGTGTTCCAAGTCGATCTTCGTCAGATTCAAACGGATGTTGCTGATAAGCTCTATCAACAATCCCATCCAGTTCCTCGTGCTTCTTGCGTAATGATTCTGGCATGGTATCTTTGTTATATAAATCCGCTAATGTACCGCCTTCGTATTCGCGTAAATCCAAAATTTCGGTCATTACCCTAGTCATTTCATTTTTTCGCTGTGTTGAAAGACTAGGAATAGGAAAGGTATTATAAACAACATTAGAAGAATATCGGTAATCCGTTTTAAGCCTTCCACCGACTGCTCTTACCCATGTCATATGAATTCTGGATTCAATTAACGCCAAAAGCCAAATCGGAGCCCCAAAAATGACATTTGCAGAGTCTGAAACAATAGTTTCTCCACCCACATATCCAAAAGGAATGTATTCACGATTGCTCGAAGAAACCCTAGGCGCGATAATACTTGATTTGATACCCGCTTTATCTGCATTTACTTGGTTTCCTTTTTGCTTAAACGCATAAGCGTAGTCGGCTGCCTCACGAGTGCTTTCCGCGTCACTCTCTAGCCTAAATTCTTTTACTTTTTGAATTCGCTCTTTAATTAGCGGAATATTTTTGTATTCATCATATTCTTCTTTCGTTGGTAACCAAATGGCATACCTAAGTTCATCATTTATATATTCTTTTGATCCTAAATATGGGCGAATTATTGTTTTTAATTCAGGGTATTCGTCTATTATTTCATGATAATCATCTTCCTCAACAATAAAGTTTCCACCATCTTTAGGCATACTTCCTAGGTCCATTTTGGGAATACTAGATATTGGACGGCTTTGCTTCTTCACAAAAACATTTTCTCCAGAAGTTAAATACGGACTAATATTGTCAACCATTCTCACCGTTCCGTCTTCAGAATAGATTTTCGGTGATACATTGAGTGTTGTCTTTTTATCTGACAACCCTACAATTTCTACGATTACTGCAGCCTGCCCTTTAGCTGAATTACTCCATTTAAAAGAAGGATAAGCAAAATCAATTCTTAATTGTTCAAGCAACAATGGCCACAACATCGATACTTGTTCACCTTGATTAATTGAATTGGTTGATACAAAAGCCATTCTTGAGACTGAATTCTTAATATATTCAGCCCCTAAATAGAACCACCCAGATATATAGTCCATATTCTTCCAACCTGAAACTTTTGTTTCAAATAGAAGTTTGTTATCTTCTTTCTGCTCTTTCTTCATTTTCTTTCCGCCAATATATGGGGGATTTCCCATAAGATAAACTTCGTCATCTGGTTTATGAGGTAGGACATCATTCCAGTTAATCCTTAGGGAATTAGCACATACTATATTCCCAGCATCTTTAAGCGGTAACAACTCAGCAATGGTACCTGGGATTGCTTCCTCAAGTTCTTTGTTCATTTGGTGCTCAGCAATCCATAAAGAAAGTCTTGCTACCTCATGCGCAAAGTCATCCAATTCAATTCCGTTAAAATTCCCGAGATGAATAACTGATAGTGGCATTGAATCATTATCTTGTAAATCACCCAATAACTGTAAAATTTTGATTTCAAGTCGACGGATTTCTTTATAAGCAATGATTAAGAAATTTCCGGATCCACTAGCTGGATCTAAAAATTTAATCTTGGAAATTCTTGTCAATAAAGAACCGAGTTCGTTAATGATTGATTTCCTATTATCGTTACGAGTTTTTTCTGTAATATCTTTCAACTCGTTTTCTTCACTCCGAATTTTTAACGCTTCAAAAGCGTCCATCAAATCATCTAAGAATAAAGGTTTGATGACTTTCATGATATTCGGCACACTTGTATAGTGCATACCAGCAACATGACGGTCTTCGGCTGATGCAACCGATTGAATCATTGCGCCAAGGATATCGGGATTGATTTCATTCCAATTCAATAGTTCCCCAGCCTCAATAAGCAGTTCTCTTGAAACTTTTGAAAAGTTCAAATCTACATGTGGTTCACCGAATAATTTTCCATTAACATATGGAAACTCGAGTAACCATTCATCTTTGCCGCTGCGGGCTAACTCATTAATATCCAAAATCGCAAATAGCTCTTTTATGACTTCATTAAAATTCGAACCATCCTCAAGTGTTCTTGTCTTTAGAACATTTGTGAAAGAACCCTTATTCATAATTCCTGTGTCCTCTGCGAATAACAAGAACAGCACGCGAATCAGGAACAGGTTAAATGCATGTTCATTAGCATCTGGATTATCTTTTGCCACCACATCATACAATTTTGCAAAACGTTCAGCTGCTTTACGGTCTGCTGGGTTTTCAGCTTGATAATCAGCCTTCTCAATTCCATTCCAAGCTAAGAAAAAGTCAGCATTTGCTGGCAGTTCTTCAATTGAAATGTTTAGCGTTTCATGTGTTTTCGTATCAATTGCAGCAATATCAGAATAATCGTTTACCAAGATGTATCGTGGTTTTGACTTTTGTTCTTTGATTGACTGAGCAATCGCATCAATAGCAATGACAACATCACCTTCAATTTCTTCATAGTGAAGTTTATTCTTAATTATAAATGGTCCACCTTTATCGAATTTTGATTTTGCACGTGTGATTGATGTTTTAGGAATATCATACAAAGCCAAAAATTGGGTGATAAAATCATCCCCGTTATTTTTCGAAAGTAATCTTTTTACACCATCTTCAATTTCAGTAATGCTTAAAACTTTATTTTTTGCCATTTATTTAACATCCTTCACGTTTATAACATATGAACTAATTATTTCATTGACATCAACATTCAAAGTCGACATAATTTTCAATAATGATTCCTTGGCCACTAACTTATTTTTTCCGAGTTATTCAATTACATTAGGTCCGACACCTGATATTTCGCAGAGTTGAGTTTTGCTCATATTCAAAGCAATCAATAACTTCCATAACTTGTTATAAGAAATTGACATACTTCACCTCTGTACAACTGTTGATTTTAATTATATCATTTATTAACTATCAAGATTACACTAAGCATGAAATATTTCCTCGAATGCAAATTTTTTTCAAAAAAAATCTTTAGCATAGTTCTACTAAAGGTGGGGTAATAAATATTAGATTCACTTTATTTAACCGAGATACTTAACTGACGTGACTATTTTTCAATCTTAATTCTGACGTTTTTCTTATAAAAACTTGCATAAACCTATAGACCTTAAGTAATATTTTTCGGATTAGACTATCATTATATTTTGGTGGTTTACGTCCTAAAATCATAGTAAACGGTAGTAGATCACCAATAATTAATTTCTGCATCATCCAGAGATAAGCCAAGAAACCAACGGTAAGCTGTATTTACTTCAATGTTCTTGATGGTTTGGCGCATAGAACGAATGCCATAAAAACATTGAATCAACGGAATCTTAACTAATAAAACAGGGTCTAGACTAGGGCGACCATTATCCGAGGAATAACTATCTTCGACAAGATCATAAATAAAAGAAAAATCAATTGTTTCCTCGACTTTTCTTAGAAAATGGTCTTTAGGTACAAGTTCATCAAGCGTATAGAATCCTACTTGTCGTCGATTGTATTCAGGATTTTCTTTGTGAAACATGTGGGCACCTCATCAAATACCTTTTCTTTTATTATACTCCTTCGAAGCAAGAAAAGACCTCATAAGTATAACTTCTGAGGTCTTTTCTTCAATCTGAAGCCACCATATGGTGACTTCATTCTTATAAACTCTCTCCTCACCCCAACCAGTCTTTTTCTTTGGCAATGCGGACGGCTTCTGTTCGATTGCCTGCATCGAGTTTGGTCAGGATGGCTGTCATGTAATTTCGTACGGTTCCATTTGAGAGAAAGAGGCTTTCTGCGATTTCTTGGTTGGTTGACCCTTGAGCCACCATGGCCAAGACTTCTTGTTCG
This sequence comes from Streptococcus parasalivarius, assembly GCF_054785155.1. NCBI lineage: Bacteria > Bacillati > Bacillota > Bacilli > Lactobacillales > Streptococcaceae > Streptococcus > Streptococcus parasalivarius. The sequence continues at coordinate 202,714 of NZ_BAABOB010000004.1, read as the reverse complement.
CGTTGGCTGAGTGGATTATTGTCAAAGGCAACACCTTCAACTAGCTCTGGCGAGTACTCCTTTTGTCCTGCTAGGACGGTATGGATGGTCGCCATGAGGTCACTGATGGAACGTTCTTTGAGCACGTAGGCATCCACCTGGGCTGCGAGGGCTCGTTTGAAATAGCCTTTTCGTTTGAAGGTGGTCACAATAACAACCTTCGTTTCACTTTGATTGGCACGGATCCACTCAAGGACATCAAGTCCTGTCTTTATTGGCATTTCAATGTCTAAAATGGCTACGTCGACCTCTTCTTTTTCCAAGAGAGTAATGGCTTCTTGGCCATCACTGGCCGCATGGACCTCTTGGACATCATCCTCCAGCATGAGGAGTTGGCAGAGGGCATCCCTCAACATTGACTGGTCTTCGGCGACTAATATTTTCATGCTTTTCCTCCCTTTTTCAAATGCACACGAATGATTGTTGGATTCGACTGAGACAGGATTTCCAAATCTCCATCTACCAAACTGAGACGCTCTCTGATACTGTGTAGTTCTTGTCCAGTGACTTCCTTAAACCCACAACCATCATCCTCAAACTCTAAAACAATCCCATAATGACGGCTTAGACGAATCTGACAGCTATCAGCCTGACTATGTTTAATGACATTATTGGCCAGTTCACGAAGCACCATAGATAAGGTAGACTGGCTAACAGGTGACAGGCTGTCTAAGTCAAGGCTACTATCCACGGTCAAGACGATATCCGATAGGTCAAAGAGCCGCTCAAGTTCTAGCAACTCCTCGGCTACCGTTCGGTACTTGAGCTGATTGACAATCTCACGCACCTCGTACATGGAGTCACGGCTAATTTGGTTCAATTCTTCCAGATTCTTTCTAGCAGCATCATACTGCTCCTTGTCCATCTGTTTTAGAGCCAACTCGGTTTTGAGACTCATCATGGCAAAGGTGTGTCCTAAGGTATCGTGCAAATCACGACCAATACGATTGCGTTCATTTTCAGCGGACAGGATATTGATGGTACGATTCTTCTCCGCAAGGGCTTCTTCCATCTTTCTCTCCTGACGCATACGGTTTTGAAAATAGTACATTCCCAAAGAAAAGAGGGGAATAACCATAGACATGAGGTGGGTGCTCAAATCGTCTGTCAATAGGAAGGATGATGACGTCAAAATCAAGAGTGTCGCTAGAAAGGATAAGAATCGATAAGATGATATGCTATCCTCAAAGCGCCAAACGAGAAGATTGACGTTGAAAAAAACAAACCACATCATACCCCCCTGGAAGGTTATGGACATAAAGATAATGTAAGCTAGAGTGTAAAACCACAGAAAGGGAATCCACTTGATATAGGCTTTTTTCAAATACACCATAAGGAGATAAGCAATGGTAAACAGTCCTGTCAAAACTAGAGTCCAAACTGGAAAATAGCCACTAAAGACTCCCAATACTGGGAAGACTAGGAAAATCAGACTAACAAAATAAGCGAAATCATTTTTCTGGTAAGTTCTAAACATGGTCACTTTCTCTGTAAGATTTGATAAAAAGGGCTAAGCCTGTAGCTATTGTAGCATAGACCAAGATAAAAATGAGTGATTTCCATGAAAATTCCCCTTTTTTTGCGAAATTGACTACCAACTGATTAATATGATAGATGGGTGTCCACTCCGAAATGTGCTGAACCCATTTTGGAAACATGGTAACTGGCATCCAAGAACCACCGATAATAGCAAGTCCAAGAAAGACGATATTTCCGACGATAGCCATGATTTGTTGAGATTTAATTTGGGCTAGGAGTAAGCCAAAGGATAGGAAGACTAGGCTTGATAAGAGTAAGAGAGCACCTGAACCGAGCCAATGTGAGAATGGCATCTCAACATCACGCACAAAAGCTCCCACACAGAAAGTTACGATGATAGCAACCATAAAGTTCATAAGAACTCGGAAAATTTTAGAGAGGTAATAAGCCTGAATACTGATTTTTGAATGTTCGATATAGGTTAACCAATGCTCCGTTTGGTCCTCTCTAAGCATGTAGGGAAAGGTAAAGAAACCAAAGCTGGACATTGAGAATCCTGTCATGGTCAACATATAGGACAAGATAAAAGCTTTTTGTGACTCTGGATCAGGACTCATCTCCATACCTGAATACAAGAGGAAAAATCCGACGGGCATTCCGATAGACATGATAAAGACAGGCCAACTGCGCCATGTTTTTATCCATTCAATTTTAAGTAGTGCTTGCATTACTTGTCCTCCCTAGTGCTATCAAATAGGCTATCTAAAAGTGTCTTATTTTGAATTTCAATGTCAGAAATGCGACATCCTTGAGCTTGTAAACTGCTCCAAATACTTTCAATATCTTTAGTCATAAAGGTTACAACATCACGTTTTTCAGTTACTTCATAAATTGCTGCCAGTTTATCAAGACTTGGTGCAAAGCGACTTGGTAAAGTGACTTGTTTTTCCTTTTCCTCGCTACGCATGGCATGTGGCGTAGTATCTCTGATAAGTTTCCCCTGATGAAGGACCAAGATACGATCAGCTGTGTGTTCAACTTCTTCAATATAGTGGGACGAATAGAGGATAGTGACACCTGACTTTTTCAGATCATTGATGATTTCCCAAAAGCGTTGGCGTGTCGTAGTATCCATCCCTGCTGTCGGCTCATCTAAAAAGAGAATGTCAGGCTTGCCAATTAGACAGAGGACAAAGGCAAGAAGGCGTTTTTGTCCCCCTGAGAGTTTGTCCGCAAACTGCTGATACTGGTCATCTTTGAATTGTAAGAGTTCTTGAATCTCTTCTTTAGATAATCCATTTTCAGAAATATCTTGGAAAAAAGCAATCAGTTCCTTGACTTTTAATTGTGAGGGAATGGTATTTTCTTGGAGGAGAACCGCAATTTGATCTTGCGCTTTCCCCTTTTTGCCCTTAATAAAGACTTGACCGCTACTGGCTTTCTTATCACCAAGAATGCAGGACATCAAGGTCGTCTTACCCGCACCGTTGGGCCCAATTAAGGCAAGACAGTCTCCTTGACCCACCTTAAAGCTGATATGGTCTAAAATCGTTTTACCTTTGATTTTTTTGACAAGATTTGTAACTTGAAGGACTGCTTCACTCATGTTTGTGATTTCCTTTCTTTTGGTAGAAGGCTAAAAAGACATAACAAGCTGCAACAGACACGCCCATAACACTGTAGAGAATATCACTGCCGCCATTAAGTAGGACACAGATAAAGAGGATGGTCCAAATTGTCGCTAGGAGCATGATGCTCAGTATTTTCAATAGTTTCATGCTGGATCTCCTAGTTTTTCAATTCATTAATGACAAGGTCGATAAAACTTTTAGCCATAGTGATGAGAATGTAGGCTGAGATAGACAAGCCAATAATCATGCCAAGGTTTGAGAAGATAGCTTCAAAGTTGCCTTTTTCAAAGATATCAGTAAACATGCTAAGTCCAGCAAAGACAGTTCCGATAACAGCGTAGATAAGGTAAGATGTTTTGATTTTCATGAGATGACCTCTTTCGTTTTTTTATTATTTCTAAGTTATGACTAAAGTATATCTTTTTAGTCACTCTCTTTTTAGCACCAGATGTCATGACATGACATGACATTTGTCATGTGACGTAAAGGCAAGAAAAAAGAGCTGACCTTTACGTCAACTCTAACTTAAGTTATAAGCAAAAGGAAGTTCTTCCGTCATTTTGACACTACTCGTTTCTAGCCAAGAAATTATAATTTCAAGGCCAACATGTTAACCGTCATACCTGCTGCTGTTCCCAAAAGGTAGACGACATCTCCTTCTTTAACTAATCCATGATCTAATGAGTAAGCCAAGCCAAATGGAACAGATACAGAAACCATATTACCATAGTCGGTAACTATGTTAAGATATTGATCTTCAGCAATACCAAGTTTATCCATTACCAAAGATAAGGCACGACTAGCTTGATGGGGAATGATGTAGTCCACATCCGCAAGAGCCAAGTGAGTTTTCTCTTGGAATTCTTGGAACATATCAGGAAGCTTATGCGCTGATAAAAGGAGAATCTTCTTGCCCTTCATATCAAACATAAAGTCCGTTTTTGTCTTTTCTGAATATTTTTTAGGATGGTAAGAAGTCAAACCTCCACGGATTTCAGTATCATGAGCACCTTCTGACCAGGTATGTTGTAGACTTGCAATAACCCCTTTGTCTTGAGAACTTGCTTGGAAAATAAAGGCTGCTGCTCCATCACTAAAGAGTTCAAAACTTTCTTTTTGTTTCGGATTGAGACCCAGACTTCCGACCTCACTAGATACAATCAGGACACGATGGTATTCACCAGCTTCAATCAAGTAGGACATTGTTGATAAAGCTGAGATAAAACTTGTACAAGTCGTATTGATATCCATGGCTGGGATGGCAAGTCCTTTTGCCACACGCTCATGAATCAAGGCTGCAGTACAAGGAATAGGCTGCACACCAACTGCACTGGCTGAGACAAGACAATCAATGTCCTCAATTTTCAAATTGGCATTTTCAAGAGCTCGTTGGATAGCCACTTCGGCCAAATCCAACTGTGTTTCTTCATCTTCTACAACACGATAACGTGTTTGATTTTTGAATTGTACGGTTTGTTTTGGAAGACAAACTCCATAACCTGCGATTTCAACATGTCTTTTTACTTCTGTCATTGTCATTCATCCTTTCATAAACACTGAATACGTTTGAGTTTTCGACTGGTATCCCAATGATAATCGGAAAAATGGATTTCTGGAACCTTAAACTGCTTTTGCTGCGCCAAGAGTTGAAACTGAGCTGTGATAGCTTCTTCTACTTGCTCGTCTCGTTGGCTTAGACAGACTTCAACAATTTTCTCTGAATGTTGCTTGACTTGATAGTCTCCAACACTTTCCACAAAGAGAATACAACGCCTGATAAAATCAGGATAGATTGTCACCTGTCCTCCATCCTGACCTTCAAAGTAGAAGATATCATCGGAGCGACCTTCGACCTTGTCAATCCTTGTATAATGAGAACCACATGGACAAGGTTCTGGATTTTCAACCAAGATATCATTAAGTTTGTAGCGGTAAACAGGTTGACTGCTTCGTTTGAAATCCGTTATCACTGGATAAAATCGACGCTCGTCCAGATACTCTTTCTCAACAAAAATGATATCCTCATTGAGGTGAAGATTGCCTGCAGAGCAAGTACAGGCTAAAAAACCTTCCGTCGCTTGATAAACCTGGTCAATAATGGGTAGCTTAAAGGCACTCGAGATGCGAATTCTATCACTATCCTCTAAAATTTCTGCTACAGAGACAATTTTTTGCGGTGAGATAGACAAGTCTCCAGCCTTAAGACGCTTGCTCAACTCTATTAACATGGAAGCTGGTGCCACAACAATAGTCGGTTGATAATGATTAAGACGTTCAATATGTTCATCAGTATTTTTGAAAATATCGAAGTATTCTAATCGTATCACTGCCGTATTGATAGTCTGATAGAGTTCATTATCTGCTCTCAGGAAAAAGGCAATTCGGTGGCCAAAAAGATGACTCTTTGGCAACATCTTAGCTAAAATAGCTGCTGCCCACATGCTTCGCTCTTTCTCAGTCGTGATGAAGAGGCCACGATGTCCCGATGTTCCTGAAGATAAACCAACAGCTACTTCACCTTTAAGTTCCGTGAAGTCACGAGTCTTTTCACTCTCAATAGCCAAGGCTAGAGCTTCATCGCGATCGATGCCTTGAGTATTTAACTCGTTAAAATGCGTCATCATAAAGGTCTTATCCATATGGTCGAAGTCAGTAGGAACACCATTTTTGAAATAAGGAGACTCCCGTTTTAGAAAATCCATATAGTTAGATAATTGCTTTTTCTGATAAGCTTCTAAAGCTGCTCTCGTTTTGAAGTTGTGAAGCCATCTGGTTTGGATAAAGGTTTTAAGAAAGGTTATTTTTTTCATACAAGATACGCTCTATCCTTTCTACAGGGTCATGGCTAACTAGTACTTCCGTCCCATCATTTAGGATATCCTCCAGTAACTCAGTCCCCTTGATATAATCCGCCATGTTATCCTGAACCAAGGACGGAATGAGGTGCATTTGTTTCGTATAAGGTAGCAAATCGACACCCCAGCACAAGTCCGCTGCGATAAAAAGATTATAATCTGGAATATAGAGACAAGCCTGACCCTTGGCATGGCCATCAACAGAGGCTACCAAGATACTTCCATCTCCAAATAAATCACAGGTCGGACGATAAGGAAAAGTTGAGTTTTGCTGATCAGCCTTGATTACTTTTACCTGTTTCTCAAAAGACGCTGGCAAAAATTCCTTAAAAATCAAATCCTTCAACTTAGGCTTCTGATAAACCTCATAAACCTCCTGAGTCAGAAGGAAGCTCGCATTAGGAAAGAAGCCAGCCCCTCCCAAATGATCAGGATGCAGGTGGGAAAGCATAACATAAGTAATGTCATCAGGCCTAATCCCCTTCGCCTTCAACAAGTTTGAAATTTGATCCTTTTCTGTCATCTGCACCGGCGTTCCTAAACGATACAAGACATAGCGAAGCTGGGTCTTAATATCGTAGTGATAACCTGTATCATAAAGCAGATAGCCTTTATCTCTGTGTTTGATTAGAAAGACACCGGCTGGAAAGGTCATCTTTTTATTCTTGACTTTCTTGAACAAAAGACCAGTATAGCTAGTACAATATCCCGCAGGAAAATAATCAATGCTTTCGATAATCTTGGACATATTGTTCAATCCCTTCTGAAATCGTTATTTTAGGCCGATAGCCCAAGTCACGCTCTGCCTTGCTAATATCTAAAGTCTGACTATAGCGCAGCAAGTAATAGGTATAGCGTGTTAGGGCTGGCTCTCCCTTGAGCTTTAGTCTCTTATAAATACACTCCAAACTACTTGAAATAACAGACACAAGTGGAGCTGGAATTTTGCGATAGCGGATGGGATAGCCCAAACCTCTCAAGGTTTCTTCAATCAAGTCCCTAAGTGTTCTAGGTTCTCCATTAGTAATATTATAAACCTCTCCAGCTGCTTGAGGAGTTTCCAAAGCCAGACGAATAGCCAAAGCAACATTTTCCACACAGGTCATATCCATCAGTTGGCGACCATCACCAATCAAAGGAATACCGATCTTCTGACTAAGATTAAGAACACGTGGCAAAATGCTGGTGTCTCCAATCCCAAAAAGTCCTCGAGGTCGCAATATGACACTAGACACATCAGGATAATCTTTAAATAGTTTTTCTGATGCCAATTTACTTCGAATGTAATTGTTAAGCCTATTTTCCTGAGGGGCATCGCTTTCTTTGATATCCAGCTGGTCTCTAGGCGCTGCATAGATACTTGGAGACGACACATATACCAAGCGCTCGATTTTAGCCTTACGGCAAGCTTCAAGGACGTATTTAGTTCCTAAGACATTCGTTTGGTAAAAGTCTTCCCAAGGACCCCAGACTGTTGACAAAGCGCCGGCATGAACGACCATATCCATTTCCTGACAAGCCTTAGTCAAATCCTCTTGGTTTGTCAAATCTCCTTGAATAAAGGTCAAAGAGGCATTTACCAGAGACTGGCCAATTGCACGATTACGACCAAAAGCTCTGACTTGATAACCGTGCTTAACCAGTTCTTCCACGACATACTTGCCTAAAAAACCTGTAGCACCCGTTACTAAAACTTTCTTCATTGTTTTTTCTCCTTGTCTGCCAGCAGGCGAGCAATTTCACCCTCCACTACTTCTGTAGGGTGGTATGACTTGGCAGCATGACTTAAAGCCTCTAGCTCAGACCAATCTTTCTTAGCCAACAATGCCTCAAAAGCTTGCCCAATTGCCTTGTCATCCTCTCTTTTGGCAGTCAAAGCCACACCTGCCTCGAGTCCACGAATAGCATAGTCATACTGGTCATAATCGTGAGGAAGTATTAAGGATGGCTTTTTATTTATAATACATTGGAAAAAAATACCTGAACCACCGTGGTGAATGACATAATCCATCTGAGGAATGTATTCATTGTAGGGAAGATAAGAAACCACTGAAACATTATCCATTAATTTTTGGCATTGGAATTCTTGCCCTCCAAGACCTAAAGTTATAAAAAACTGGCACTCTGGATGAGACTTAGCTAACAGCTTCGTTTGGTAAATTAAATTGTCCTTTGCCCAATCCAATTGGGTTCCACAAGTCACAAAGACAATTTTACGATTTGCAAATGGCGACAAATCAAGAGGATAATCCTCACATCGCTCAACTGAACCTCCAGTAGGACCCACCCAGTGGTAATGTTCTGGGATCCCTTTCTTTATCTCCAACTCTTTCATTCCTATTCCTAAAATAGAATACGGTGAATAGATACTCTCTTGTCCCTTATGGTTGTACATTTTAAAACCATAACGCTTTAAACGATTTCGTAATAAAAAAGTGGCGGAATACTTCAAGAAACGAGTCAGTTTTCTGCCTAGCCATTGTTGAATCAATTGATTGCGATTCTTCGGACTTCCCATTCCTCCGAAGAAACAAGGAGGACCATCCGTCGTTTCAATAGCAAATTGTGTGGCCATTGTCGTTATCCACGGAATCCCCATTTGCTCTACAACAAGTCCACCCGACAAACTGACATAATCGGCAATGACTAAATCAGGTCGGCTTACTTTCCATTCCGATAGTAATTGATCGGAAACAAGATTAATAATATCAAGACTAGCTGATAGTTGACGATAAGCAGAAAAAAGGCCCAATTGCTCCTTATTATTAGCCACCCTTTCAAAGTCCATTTCATGACCTTCAAGAATAGTAACAACCTTAAAGCCTGCTGCCTCAGCTACTGCACGTTTCTGCTGTCCTGTGAATAAACGAATATCATAGCGAGGATCTTTTAATAAAGGCATTAGCAGATTCATGGTTGGATAAAGGTGCCCACTTAATAGAACGATGACCACGTCAATTTTTAGTTTTCACATAACACTAGCATAGCAAATTTTTTTTGAAAGAACTACTCAAAACCAAATACTATCTAAACTCATTTTCTCTGAATAGATACACTTCTTCAGTAAGATTTTTCATCCATTAATCAATCAAAGCTTGCCACAAATACTTTAACATAAAACATTTCAATATTTTTTAGCAAGAATCCCCTAACTTACCTCCATCATAACAAATATTCTTTCCAAAGGAATTGAGAGGTAGTTTTCTGTCTCAGTAAAATCTGATAAACTAGAGTTATGCAAACAACAGACTCATTTAGTAAGGCAATTATTTTGGGAGCTACAGGAGGAATTGGACGTCACCTAGCAACTGAACTGGCAAAACATCTTGATTTTCTGGTTCTAATAGGCCGAAATCCAGACAAATTAGTCCAACTGCAAAATGAATTAGCTGGAAGCAAGGCACAACTTTCAATTAAGGTTTTAAATCTGTGTGATAAGGAAGCACTGGAGAATTTTGGAAAGGCATTAGATGCTGACCTTCTGGTCAATTGTGCAGGACTAGCTAGCTTCTCCATAGGAAGTGATTTAGCCACAGAAAAGGAACAAGAGCTCTGGCAGGTAAACTACCATGCTCCAGTCCAGCTAATAAAATTGCTAGTGCAGAAAAATCGGAAAATCCGGCTAGTCCAACTTTCTTCACTGGCAGCTCTTTTTCCCCATCCCTATTTGGCCGCATACAGTGCCAGTAAGGCTGCTCTGCAAACTTACGTTCTAGCCCTCCATGAGGAACTAAAAAATGCAGATTCTCAGGTCCGAATTGCACTTTACCTTCTTGGACCAGTCCAAACAGGTATTTTTCCTCCTAAACTAGTAGAAGCATTGGGAGGCAGTCGCTTGCAGATGAAGCCTGAGAAAGTCGCTCAGCAGTTGATTCGATTCATAGAAAGGGGTACTTCCTATGCTGTTATCGGCCTTCGCTATCGCTTGCTAGTTTTGCTAGGTCGTCTGCTTCCCCAAAGATGGATTATTCGTCTCCTTGCAAGGTATTTACGAAAGGGACTTAATAGATGAAATTTATATTTATATTTTTAGGCCTTGCTTATCTTCTCTTATTTCTCATCCGTTGGTTGCTGTCCTTCATTTATTATAAAAAAGGCCAGTCTCATATTGCGGACTTCCCAGAAGAGCTTTTTACAGTGGTCCAACCCATCCTCTCTGGGGATCCTCGTTTAGCGAATGATTTGCGGGCTAATCTCCAGCAAACAGAATCAGTGGAGTTCTACTGGTTGATCGACCAGTCTGATACAGAAGCCCAGCGAGTAGCAGATCAGATTTGCCAAGATGAGTCATTTGCCCAACGCATTCGAATCTTTCTTATTGAAGACGTCCCTCAGGGGATTAATCCAAAGAGTTATAAGATTGAGCAAGTTGTAGAGGAGTTGACCCGGCCTTATCTAATTGTTTTGGACGATGATAGTGTGATTGATTTTTCTAAAATGGGTGAGCTGACTACCTATCTAGGTCAAGAGGTCATTCTGACAGGTATTCCCTATAACCAAGAAAGAAGTAATTTCTGGTCCAAGCTGGTTGCAGCATTCGTTAATGGCAATTCTTTTATTACCTATTTTACCATGGCAGAAGTTGAGGCAAATCACTCCATCAACGGGATGTTTTATATCCTACCGGTAGAACTTGCAAAAGATCAGGGGCTCTTCACAGCGATTAAGGACTATCTATGTGATGATTTAGCTGTGGCCGATTTTTTAAGGAGTAAAGGAGTATCCATTATCCAAACGCGGGTTACCTGTAATGTTCGAACCACTATAAAAAACGCTAAGCAATACCTGCTCCAGATGAAGCGGTGGCTTCTCTTTAGCTCTATCTATCTCAAAGAACACCTAGACTGGAAGGTCTTTTGCCTCATAGGTTTACCGAGTTTTCTACCTCTTCCAGGTTTGATCTTAAGTCTTATTTTAGGTTGGCCTTATCTTCTTCTAGCCTTAAGCTTACTGGTATTCAAGGCAGTTTGGATGCTCCTCTATCGACAAAGCATTCTAACCAATCGCTTACACTTGGATGAAGTCACCTACGAAGTGCTGAATGATTTCCTGCTTCCTTGGCTGTTTGTCTATGTTCTAATAACACCTCCTGTGATTAATTGGCGGGGGCGGAAGATTCGAGTGACGGATGGAAAGATTCGTTATGAGTAAGATGAAGTCCTATCTAGACCGTTTGTCTGCTTTGTCTCCTGATCAGACCATGCTAGACTCTGATCGCTTGGTTCTCTTTCTTAGTGGGAGCAGTGATATTACTTGTGCCGGGCTGACAGCTGGGCAACTAGACCTCCTCCATGCAATTTGTCCATCTGGCTATTCAGTGGTAGCCAGTAATTTTCCCTTCAATCAAGATTTTGAACATATAAAGTCTCCACAAGTATCCCTCTTGTCAGCTTCTGCATCCAATATCATCTACTATTGGCATACGATTTTGAACCTTCGTTTCCAAAAGTTGTTACAGGAGCACTTGTCTCCCTTGTTGGAAGCGCAGGAAGTAGTTCTTGTTTGTAAGAGTTCAGGTGTCAATATGCTGACCCAGTGGTTCAGAAGTTTAGGGAATCAGGTCACCCTTCCAAGATTGCGCGTGATAGCGCTTGGCCCGGTTTCCCATCTTCTCTTAAATCAAAAAGAACTAGAGCTACTGGTCATCAAAGGAAAGAAAGATCCTTATTCACGTATTCTGGATCGCCACTCAGCGGATATTCAAGTGGATACGGATCATTATAGCTATGAGTACAGAGAAGATGTGAAAGGAATCATCTATGACTGGATTAGAAAAAGTGATAAAAATCGATGTGATTAGCGTCCCCTTTAGTGGCCATTTGTTTCCAACCTTGACCCTGGTGAAACCCTTGCTGGAGGATCCGCGTTTTCAGATCCGTGTTATTACAGGTTTTCAGAAAAAGGCATTGGTTGAGCAGATTGGTTTTGACTGCCTTGCCTTGTTTCCTGATCGTCCGACGGTGATGGAAGATATAGCCAATACATCAAAGCAAGCAAATCTATTTATCATGTATCAACAATTAATGGCCAATAGCAGACTGGTCCCTGAAGTTTTCGACGAAATAAATCGAATTTGGGACTCTGAGGGGAGCCCTGACTTGGTTATTGCAGATTTTGTAGCAGCTCCTGCTGGTATGTTAGCAGATCATTTGGGAATCCCCTGGATTACGACCATTCCAAGTCCAGTAGCTATTGAGAGTCGCACGACCACTCCTGCTTATTTAGGAGGGTGGAAACCACATCAGGGAATCTTCTACAATTGGCGGGATGCACTGGGCAGGCAAGTTATCCGTCTGGCAAAGAAAGTTGGACTTTCGCTGGTCAAGAAGAATCTCGTTACCCTAGCGAATTTCAAATTGTACCGTGAAGACGGGACAGAAGCTATCTATTCTCCCTATTCAATCTTAGCTCTGGGCATGAATGAGTTGGAGTTTCGAGACGATTTTCCACCCCAGCTCAAATGGGTTGGTTATCGCTGTCTATCTTTTGATCGACTTCCTCAAGAACAGAAGCAGTATCTTACTAGCTCTAAAAAGCGTGTCTTCGTCACTTGCGGGACTCATTTAAAATGGGAAAAAGAGCGGATGGTGGAATTGACGAAGATTTTGAGCGAAAGACATCCTGACTATGTCTTTTACGTAACCTTAGGCGACTCTAGTGGTTTGGAGCATCCACCAAGGATCTTGTCGGAGAATCTTCTGATCTTTGATTACCTCCCTTATTCAGATGTTCTGGATCAAATGGACTTTGCCATTCATCATGCAGGTGCAGGAATCCTGATGGGCTGTATCGAGCAGGGCATTCCAAGTCTAATTTTGCCCCAGGACTATGACCAGTTTGACAATGCGGTTCGGGCTGAGTTATTCCAAATTGGTTTAGTCTCTCGTAAAAAGACAGAATCCGAAGTCTTGCGCTTATTTAATGAATTGGTTTCTCGAGAAGATTGGTCGCACCTAAAAGCTCTGGCTCAGAAAAACAAAGCCTATCAACCGACAGAAATACTTTATCAAGAGATTGAAAGACTCTTAAACATAGATAAATAATCTTATTAACAAAAACTTAGGTCCTCTCCTAAGTTTTTTTGTAAATTTTAGTCAGTATAAAAAGCCAACCCAAGGTCAGCTTTTTACAGTCTAATATCTCTCAGCAAGTTCATAATAAGTGCGGACAACACGTCCTTTGTAATGCACTCTGACTTTTCGTAGCCAAAGGGTATCACCTTTATCAAGTGTATTGAAATCACTTGAGCTGACGAAAAAATTACGCTTGGTCTCACCAACCTTAACCACTAGGAAATGATTAGCCCTTGTTCTTGGTGCTTTGGCAATTCTCTTTCCAATGATGACGCCAACAACCTTAGACCAATCCTCGCTATAATAACCCATCTTGGTTAAGACAAAGAGGAAAAATCTATCTGTTAATATCCAGATAATAGCGATAAGCCCAAGCAAAAAAACGATAAAGATTCCCGTCACCAAGCCTAGACTACCACTTTCACGCCCACTTTCAAACCAGAGATGTAAGCCTTTCTGATTTCCAAAATACAAGAGAGCTAGGAAAATACCTGTAAGGAGGAGAGCGAGGACTCTTTCACTATTTCTTAAAATAAAATCATTCATGTCCTACTCCTTCTCTACCGTAGTGTAGCTTCCATTTTCACTCTTGATAGCAATATCTGATGACATGGCAACTGATAAAGTAATTGGACCACGGACCTGGCCGTCACTATCTCTAAGTTCCCAATTGCTACCGTCAGTTGTTGTTGCAATCCCCTTGGTCTCTTGACCATTCTCATAAACCGGCAAAACATAAACTTCTGTCACACCTGGTAGTTCTTGACGCTGTCCTGTCGTGCTATCTTCAATCACAAAGGTTGAACTGGCCTGGTCGTAGACTACCTTTTTAGTGTCAGAAATGGGCTTGTCTGACTTTTTAGCCAAATCAGAAATAGCAGATGCTGCTTTATCTACCGTCCCCTGTGATACCAGTTCATTTCCTGTAAGCCCTGTAATGACTTGTATCTTCTTAGGTTGCGATTTCAGCATTTCTCGGGTGAAAAAGCCATTGGCGAGGAAAAAGATACCACAGACCATAATGAGAAAATAGACGACAATAATCTTTTGCCCTGTTCGGGTGGGCTCGGTCACTTCCGTCACTTGACGTATCGGACGTCCCTGCCAAACATCTTGCTTGTATTTCTTATCCAAGAGGTCACAAAGGTAGGCCTCCAACAATGTGAAATCAAACTCCTTGGCTAACGTTTCAAGCCCTTCCAAGGTCTCATATTTCAGGCCGCCTCTTTCGAGTATAGCTCCTATAGTCTTAGTCAAACGGTAGGCAAAATCCTGATCACCCAACCAACCCAAATCAGAGCACTGATTGATATAACCTTTGAGTTTAGAAATAGTCAGAGGATTGCAAAGAAAATACTCCTCAACAACTTGAAGAAAACTATCCTGATCTTTGATAGCTAAATCTTCTCTAAGAACAGAGTCCTCGCTAGTCCTTGAATAAGGCTCACTCTGATTGAACCTTTCATGAATATCAGATAAGACTAACTCATCCAGTTGCTTTTGCTCTTCTTCAGTATCTACCTGCTGAACCTCATATTCAGTCACTTGCTCGTCATTGACTTCTTCAGTCGCAGAAGCCGTAAGCTCAAGTTCTTCAATACTATCTTGATTTTGACTAGACTTGCTAGCATCTGCAACTTGTTTAAAGGAAGCTTCTAGCTGAGAGGCAGATACCAGACCAGCCACACTGCCATCAGCCTGTTTATGGCCTATGACGGCATTCATATCCTCATTTTCAGAATGCGATTTTTGCCAGGCAAGGGCCTCTTGATAAGCCTTTTGCAGGCGTTGGAAATTTTCAGGATCATCCTCTGGGTGGTAAACCTTACTCTGTTTGGCATAGGCTCTCTTGATGTCTTTTAGATTATTGGTTGGTTGAATGCCCAAAATCGACCAAAAATTCATGCGTCACCTCCTATCTCCAGAAATTAGGGTCATCAGACCTATCAAAGGGTTCACCAGTCTCCTCATGGTCAGCTTCTTCTTGACGGAAAATATCCAAATCATCTAGTGACATGATATTTTCAATGCTATCAAGATAAGCTTGGTAGCGTTTCACGATTTCTTTTCGCTTCTTGATATTGTTAATAGCCAACTGATAGCCTTTTTCAAAATCTTCCATTTGCCACAAAAAATGTAATTGCATCTTATAAGGCATTTCCATGACTAAACGATAGGCCCGCTCAGACTGCGTTTTAAAATCGGCCTCAAAGGACAATTGATCAGAGACAAGCTTAATATTTTCCAGATGCTCACTCTTATCGACCTCTTCGATTTTACTTTGACTACCGATACGATACGTTTTAGTCTCGCCTGTTGACCCCAGTTTAACCTCTATATAGAGCATGGAATTAATATCGTAAGTAAAGGTGGTCTCAAAAAATTCTGTCTTAGTCGCAGTTCCAGGAACATCGATAATAAACTCATCCAAAAAGAGATTTGCCTCAGGGTCGAGTGATTCTCCCTGATAAATCATAAAGCGACACTGTTTCTGTCCCCGACTGGCATAATAATATTTACTTGCAGAGGTCGGAAGGACAGACAGCTTATTAATGACCTTTGAAAAGATATTTTTATCAAAGTCAGAGTCATAGGCACTGATTCCCAATGAGAAAGGACAAATATCTGTAATCACCAAATCTTTGACCTTCTCCTGACGCTCTTTGACCGCCAAGTAAGTCCCCAAACCACGCGCAACCAACTCATCCATATCCTTCAGACGCTTAATAGGAAGATTGAGCAGATTCGTGATATAAGATTGAACCAAAGGCATCATGCTAGACCCACCGACCAAGATAAAAGCATCCAGCTCATGTGCCTTGTAACCACTATCACTCACCGCCCTACCAATAACTTTCTTAACACGGTCAAGAACCGGTTGAATGATGGTCTTAAGCTCTGCCTGATTGTATTGTTTCATGTAATATTGGTCATCATAGGTCAAGGATACCGCAGCCACTTTTTCCTTTTGCAGCTTGAGTTTACACCGTTCTGCGGACAAGAGGAGGCTAGATTTTTGCTTCCTATCTAATTTCTCCAAATCAATCCCTTGCGACTGACAAAAATCTTCAGCAATTGCCTTATCAAAGTCACTACCACCCAAAAAATTATCACCTGCAATGGAAACAATTGAAATTACATTGTCAAAACAATCAACCACAGAGACATCAAGCGTCCCACCTCCAAAGTCGAAGACAATGAAAGACTCGTCCTTACCAATCTTGTGACAAGCAATGGCCGCCGCAGAAGGTTCGTTAATCAAACGTTCCACCTTAATGCCCAAACGTTGTCCAATAGCCTTGGTAGCTGAACGTTGCTTTTCATTAAAATAAGCTGGCACACTAATGAGTACCTCATCTACCCTTTCACCTAAGTAGTTTTCAGCATCTGCCACCAACTGCTTAACCACTAGGGTTGACAAATCCGTTGCCGAAAAAGCTTCCCCATCGAGGTAAAACATTTCATTAGTCCCCATGGAACGTTTAAAGAGTTGGGCTGTGTTATCAGGATCAGTCACTAAGCGTTCCTTGGCAATTTTTCCAACCGTCAAGACATGGTCAGACACATGGACCACGCTGGGCGTCAAATATTCGCCAAAACCATTTGGAATCAGCTCAACCTCTCCCTCACGATAGGTAACCGCTAGACTATTAGTCGTTCCCAAATCAATACCAATTGTTGCCATAACATTCTCCTAAACTGCTTTTGTCTTTCTATTATAACATAGTCAAAAATGTCCTTTTCAAAAGGTTAATAAACTCTTTCAAATACGCCATGAACTAAGAGAGTCTGCAAAGAATGACATAACATTCTTTTTTAGGAAAGACGTGAGTATAACTGGTACTTTCCGCTGTGATTAAAACCCCTGAAACCTAAGTTCATCAGGGGTTGAGAAGTTTCGAGACCTTAGACTAGAGACTCGAAACTTAAGTATGGAACTTCTTTGATGTTTGCTGATGTCCGTCATCACCTAGGGAAAGTCTCAAAAAAGATTCTTTATCAAAAAATAAAAGCCAACCTAAGGTCAGCTTTTCATTTATCCTAATGACTATTTTTTGAATGGTTCTTCCACCATGATGAAAGGATAGAACCTGAGATATTGTGCCAAATACTAAAGATAGTTGATGGGATAGCAGCTTGTGGCACAAAATATTTCATGGCAAGCGTTGCCCCCAAACTTGAGTCTTGCATACCCACTTCGAAGGTAATGGCTTTTTGTTGAGGTTCTTCCAAACCAAGGAGTTTTGAAAATCCAAAACCAAGGGCATAACCACAAAGATTGTGGAGCATGACAACTGGAATGACAAGAGCTGTCGCTGCTGTGAAAATATTGGCATGGTTGGCAGAAACAACTGCCCCAACAATCAAGAGGATGGCAGCCTGTGAAATCAAAGGCATAATCTTAATGATGGCATTGATTTTCTTACCAAAAATAGAGTGGATAACCACACCCAAGATAATAGGAACAACAACGATACGCAAGGTACTAAGGAAAAGGTTTTGTGCAGGCACACTGACATAATGACCAGCCAAGAAGGACAAGAGCGTTGGAATCATGAGTGGTGCCAAAAGAGTTGAAAGGGTTTCGATAGAAACATCCAAGGCAACATCCCCACCTGAAAGAAAGGCCATGACACTAGATGAAGTTCCGCTCGGACAAGACCCAACTAGGATAACACCTGCTGCTGTCGCACCCTTAAGATGGAAAATCATACAGAGCAGCCAAGCCAAACCAGGCATGATGACATAGTGAGCAACAGTCCCTAGGATAACTGGGATTGGACGCTTAGCAATACGCTTGAAATCCTCAGTGGTCAAAGTAAGCCCCATACCAAAGAGAATCAAACCAAGCAAGTAGGCCGTATTGGGAATGACCCAACTACTTGTTGCTGGAAAGGCGTAATTAAAGACAGCCCAGAGAATAACAGCTACAGTAAACCATTTGCTGAGCCATTTACTAAAAGATACTAGTGATTCCATAATGAAACCTTCTTTCTATTTTCACGATATAGTATAGCACTTTCATTTTGAATTTCAAGGTGTGTTTGGAATTTTCTGAAATTTACTTCAAAAAATAAACCCTCGCAATTGAATTGCGAGAGTTTAGAGATTTCTATCACACTTAAGCCTTGCCTTCCGACTCCTCTTCAAATTTCTGAGCCCGTTCTTCTCCCCACCATAAAGGCAATAATTCACCCAGAGTGATGGTTTGACGTGTCTCGTAATCAACCATAAACTCTAAGTTACGATTATCGGGATGGAGCTCCATTAGGAATTCCCGGCAGGCTCCACAAGGCATACCAGACGGTCCACCATGAGGTGGCTGGTCACGAAAGGCGATAATACGCTTTACCTTGGTCTGACCAGTCTCTTGATACATATTGAAGAGGGCCCGCCCTTTCGGCACAAAGATGGAAAACACCACAAGTTCCTTCCATACAAAAGCCAGTGAAGATTTGTCCATCTTCAGCCTCCACCGCAGCCACGACATGCTTAGCATAGACAAAGTCTGAGACTTCCTGTGGCTGATACAAGGCTTGAGCCTGTTCATACATTTTTTGCCAAATATCCATTTTTTCTCCTTTAAACACGATCACTTTCTCTGCTTATAGTTTTCTTCAACCATGCGACTAGGGCTAGACTGGCTAATAGTGTCATTGAACATGTCAAGTTGAATTTTTAAGAGTGTCATCGTTTTATAAGTCTACAAACCCATTCAAATCTATTATTTCATCAAATTGTTGGATAATTCTATCGGTGTCTACATGTGTGATGTAAATAATTAATTTACTCGTTTGTAAAAGTCGATTCTCTATTTTTGATAACGTTTCAAGGTCAATACCAGAAGAAAATTCGTCTAAAAATAAGATATCCGTCTTCATCAATAAGGCTCTTGCCAAAGCAACTCTCTTGGCTTCTCCACCTAAAAGTTATATAGTATCATTTGAAAGCATTAACTCTAAAGACTCTCTATTAGCCCACTTAGATAATTCTACAAATTTCAATACCTGAAACAGATATTTTTACTGATATGGATGCCATTATTTTAGCTAGACATCCTGACTACAAAGATTTAACCCTCGATGAGCGTATCTTAAAGTATTATGGACAGGAAGATTTAGATAGTAAACGCAAAGAGCTTTTATAGAAGTTTATGGGAAAAATCAAGGAAAAGACAAGGGAGAAGCGCAACTAGCCTCCTTTATGGAGATTGTCTCAGCTTTTCTAACAGTAGGTGGGGTAGGCGCCTTATTTTACTATGTCTTTAAAGGGAAAAATAAGGATATTGGGAAGAACATTCATAAACTTGATACGGTTCTTTATGATGGGAACATTGACAAATTTCTAAAACATCCACTAAAGACAACTGCTTCCTCAGTGGCTAAAACTGTTAACAAAAAAGTCATTAAACCTGTAGTTAACAAAGTTCAAAAATTAAATAATAAATTTATCAAACCTGTGATACAGTCTGTAAAGAAGATATCCACAAAAGTTTGGAATGCTACTAAAACTTTTGTCACTAAAACAGTACCTATAACTATTAATAAAAAAATCATTAAACCTGTAGTTAACACAGCTAAGAAAATAAACAATAAATTTATCAAACCTGTGGTACAGTCTATCAAGAAAACGACCACAAAAGCTTGGAATGCCACTAAAACCTTTGTCACTAAAACAGTACCTAAAACTGTTAAAAAAGCAACTAAGAAAATTGCCACTGCCACAAAAAAAGTGGTTACAGCAGTTAAGAAAGTCATTCCTAAACCAGTCAAGAAGGCTGTCAAAAAAATTGTGAAACCTGTAAAAAAGGTTATCAAGCGAACCGTTCCGATTATCAAAAAAACTGTAAAAACAATAAAAAAAGCAATTACTCCAAAGAAAAAATCAATAAAGAAACGTAGGAGATAGTCTATGCATCACAAATCTATCATCAAGCTATTCATTGCCAGTTTGGGAATAATCATCATCCTTTTTTTAGGAGGGATGATTTACATCAATAATAACTTATCAACCTATTTTATTTATTATGTAAAGCATTTACCACACGCCAAAAATACTAATCCTGAAATGGTGATGATTTTGGATAATCTAGATTCAATAGATGACCCAAACATTAAAGGATTAAGGTATGATACAGATGGTAATAATTCAATTATAAATGGAGAAGGGACCATTCTAACTCAGGCTCCTGATAGCAATTCTATTCAGTATGCACTTATTCCTAAAGGAACTCCTCAAGAAAATTATCGAACTTATTATTTTAGTGATAATGGTAAATTTTATACTTACTATTATCAAAGACCTGACGAGGGAAAAGATATTTACGATGATAGTGAAGAAAGACAGAGGGAAGCCCAACACTATATTGAAGAAATAATTACTCCCATAGTGAATAAATTAGAGGATAAGCCTCGTGTTGATTTACAATGGTTTTTCAATAAAAAATATCAAGAACGTTTTTCGAGGGACTAATCTTTTATTACTCAACTGTCAACTTTAACCTTGTTAGGGAGATCATATAAACCTTGAAATGGTTTCCCCTCCTTACGATTTTTCTCATTTTGATCTTCTGTTGTCTGACCTTCTTTTGTCTCTTAGTCTCTCGTTCCATTTACACCTCCTTCTTCTGTTTTCTATCTGTATAATCAAAAGCAGAATGCCCAGTCCTAAGAAAAAGAAAAATAGATAACTTACAATAGGAGCCCAGACATAGGCTGGATCCATAGAAATTAGAGGAGGGTAATTCGTTGTCTTACGACGACTTAGCCAATTCAGTCCTACCAAGAGATGTAAGGGAAAAAGAGGACCATTTAAACCAATAAATATCCATGAAAAGTAACGCCATTTCTGAAGTTTATCACTTCTAAAACGAAAGGCAAGGCAATAGGTTGAGAAGATCAGAAAGAAAAGATTGATCCATAAGGGGAAAAGATAGTTTAAGTTTGGGAATGGATAACCAATGAAAGAGACGGCAAAAAATGAGAAATACATAGATACAAATAACACACTCGTATCCAAGAGTTGACCAATCTTTCGGTGTCTTTCCATCCAAAGATAAAAGCTCTTAGTCCAAGAAGACTTTTCTCTTGTCTTGTACTTCATTTGTCTACTCATCTTCATTTTCATCTACTCCTTTTAAAGTAAAACCTATTTTTTGATAGAAAGCAATGGCTCGCTTATTATCTTTCAATACCCATAAGAAAATTTCAGAAAAATAATCAAGAGCTGTTAAAGCCGCTTTCATTAACTTTTGTGCTATTCCTTTTCCGTAATAGTCTTTTAAAAAATATAAAGCAATAATTTCACCAGCTTGAATAGTCCCACCACGAAAGTTACCATAACTGATAAAAACAACTACCTTCAGGCCATCTATCGCAATCAATGTATTTTCTGGATACTTTTGACTAAAGAATCGACATCTTTCTAATGTCATTGTCTCCTGAAATTCTGCAAGCAAAAGGTCATCATAAGCCTCTCTCCACGTTTGCCAGTGAACGAGGGATTTACCTTCTATCTCTTCAGGAGTTTCCATTGATTTGATAATAATCGTCATTAGTTTTCTCATATTTAATCCAAAGCCTTGACTTCCAGCATCATATCACGGATCTGAGCTGCTAGTTCAAAGTCAAGCACTTCGACGGCTTCTTGCATTTGTTTTTCGAGTTTTTTGACGAGTTCTTTGCGTTCTTGTTTGTTGAGGCTATTGATGTCGACATCTTTGTCCTCTTCCTTAGCAACTACCTTGGTTACAGAGATTAGGTCACGGATTTCTTTCTTGATTGTCTGAGGTACAATACCATGTTCTTCATTATAAGCCATCTGGATTTTACGACGGCGAGCTGTTTCATCGATGGCACGTTGCATAGACTGGGTCATAGTGTCCGCATACATGATGACATGTCACTCGCTATTACGGGCAGCACGACCAATGGTCTGAATGAGTCCACGCTCATTACGAAGGAAGCCTTCTTTATCGGCATCGAGAATAGCAACTAGACTAACTTCTGGAACGTCAATTCCTTCACGAAGGAGGTTAATCCCAACCAAGACATCAAAGACTCCTAAACGCAGGTCACGGATAATCTCTGTTCGCTCTAAAGTCTTGATATCCGAGTGCATATATTTGACCTTGATTCCCATTTCTTTGAAATAGTCGGTCAAGTCTTCAGCCATTTTCTTGGTCAAGGTTGTAATAAAGGTGCGTTCATTCTTTTCAACACGGGCATTGATTTCACCCAAAAGGTCATCAATCTGTCCCATAGTTGGACGGACTTCAACTTCTGGATCCAAAAGCCCATCTCACGGAGCATCTCAATATCGTACTCTGGCGGAGGTGGGACGACGAAATCGAATTCTTACGAATTACCGATTTCTGTCCCACTCTCATGTTCTATAATGGATAAACCTTGAGAAATTCTTCTAAAACAACCTTGCTGTTAGGTGTAAAAGTCATTCCTGCCTCTCTCAGCCACTCGTCGAAACAGTCCTCATGAACCTGACGCCAATAGGCTAAGGATTTGTCACCTTCCCCTTCCTTGAAGGCATGGTCAGCTGACACTTGATGAAAAGGCTGAACAGAAACCTTTGTTATTTCGACAATGCAGACAGCCTGATCTTGGCTATCTAAAATGATATCAAAGGTCCCTTCTTGTGGAAGGGCTTCATCCGCTAGAGCGTAAAGATCGTAAGCTGAAGCAGTTGCCGTCTTTTCACCTTTTAAAACCAAGTCTGCCAAGAGATCAGCTTCCACTCCAAAAGCCCAGGCATCTATTTCATCTCCGATAGAGGGGTTGATTTTCTTGTATTGATTCCACATTTCTTGCGGTGTCATGAGTGCTCCTTTCAGCTAAATTTGCCTTTACAATTTAACTTTAACATAATTTCCATGTAATAATTTAGTGTCTCTGAAATCTCTTTTCTAGAAACGAAATCCTGTATAATTTCAGTTTGACCTGTACTGATATCTAAAACATCATAGTTGTCATTAACAAAAGCTTGTAACTTCATCTTATCAATAAAGTAATTGAAATCTCTATTAAACAGTCTTAACCAAACCGCTGTCTCTTCACCTTGATAGGCAGCTATCATCGGGGGGGGGGGGGGGGCTCTTGTCCTCTAAAATAACATTTTAAGACAAAAAGTAGATAATCAATCCTATCTAAATATTTAGTGTAGCGATAAGTATTAATCGTTGGCGCCTTGTGTTTAGGCTACAAAAAATGAAGGTTTAAATTAGAACGAACAAGCTCATAATCTTTTCTCCACTTTTCATAATCATTGTTATGAAAATCGGCAATCTGCTTTCTACCACAAATAATGTCGGCCGCAAGTCGAATCTTTCATCCTTCAATCATGATGGGAGATTTTAACATGATAAATTGCAAGAATAAGTGCAACAGCTAGAGCAAAGGCAGTCCAATCTTCTGGTAATATCTACTACTTGGAAATGGAGCCCAAATATCAAAATGGTAAGGAGTAAATCTATTCTTTCTCATTGGTCAATTTAAGTGTTAATAATAAAACTATAAAAGCGCAGATTGAGTATAAAAGCCAAGCTGATTGAATAGCAAACAAACTAAAAATAGTAAAAATGATATTTCCAATTGGCATAGCCAACATGAAAAGCAAAGATAACAATGCACCACTTCTTGCTAAAAGCTCGCTAGGAAGTGAAGACATCAAGAGACTATTTATTTTGGGATTAATTTTACCGCTCAAGTAAAATAAAAACGCTAGTCCAAACATAGATAAAACTTGGGGCCCACCAAGACTATTATTCAGAGATATAGCAAAAATGATAATTGAATCTAAAAATATTATTGAAATGAGACGTAATTTTGAAAAATAATCATGAGGACTTATGGTTCCTATAATACTAAAAAGTATCATTATAATCTGTAATATAAATACTGACTGACTAAATGTTAATCCAAAAAGAGGTACTTTTAAAAAAGATATATTATATATAGCTGAAAAACCACTACCTAAAGCATTAATAAGTAAAATAGATAGTAACATTAATGTGAAATTTGTCTTTTCAGACTTTTGAAAAACTTCTTTTAAACCTAAATAAGTTTCTTTAATTTTTAAAACAAATGATTTTTGATATATCTCCACATTAGTATGCAATAAAAACTTTTTGTATTTAATTAGTATAAATGACGATGCAAAGAACGATAAAGCATTAAAAACTGCGACAAGGCCAAAATTATCATTTGAAATTGTCAACACATATACGCCTAAGGCTTGACCAGAAAAATTACAAACATATGAAATAAATTGATTTACAGAATGTGCTTCTATTAGATTTTCTTGTTTAACTGTATGTTGAAAAATAGGGAGCTCTAGCCCACCTCTATAGTCACTAATAATATCTGAGACTATATTAATTAAACATATTATAGAAAATGCCAACCAAGTTGTAGTCTGAGTCAATAATCCAACTAATATGAACAAAATAGATTGAACGAATCCCAGTAAAATCAACCACCTCCTTTTTAATTTTGTCTCATCAGCCTTTATTCCTATATATAATGTAAAAAATACAGGAATTAAGACAATAATATTAGCAATACCTACAGCTAATTTGTTATTAGGCATAGTAGCAGCAAAAGATACAAAAACTAGATTATACATAGATGAACCCAATTTATTAAAAAATGCAGATATAGCTAAAGCTCTAAAAGATTTATTTTCCCTTAAAATATTCATCTTTCATTTCCTCCAAAAAATAATTATTTAAAAAATTATTTATTTCAGATACATAGGATTCTATTAAACTCTCAATTTCTATATTAAATTCGTTTTTTATTGAGTCAATAGTAAATGTTGAAATGGACGCTATAATAGAAATTATTTCTCCAAATGAATAATTAAGTTTTTTAGAATATTTATAAATACCTAAAGCAATAATATCTGAAAACACTGCATCATAAGCATAAAAATGCTTTGAATACAGCATGCTATAGTCAATGAAGTTGTACTGTGTGTATTCTAGTAATTCTGGAAGTAAACCAATTGAGTTAAAAAACTCTGACTTAATCTTCAAAATATCCTCTATAGAAGAATTTTTACTTAAATTCAAAACATTATAATCAATTTGACAAAATACATATTGGTAAAAAGATTTTCTAAAAAATACAGATAATTTTTCCTGACTATCGGCAACAAATAACTCACCTAATTTTGCAAAAATTTCCCAAAAGCTTTTAGGAATTTTATATAATTCATTTAAATGTAATCGTTCCTTAAACAGATCATAAGAATATGCATGCATCAGCTCATGGGATAATCTCATTACCCCCATAAAATTTTCTTGATATGTCATTATTATTTTCGATGTCTTTGTATATGGGTTATAGAGAGTAAAATTCTTATGAGTTTTACCTGCTCTTTTTTCACAATCGATAAATCCATTGTTACGATAATTTTCAACAAAATTGAAAAATTCTTTATCGTCTATAGCTCTTAAAATCATCTCGAAAGCATCAGTAGCTACTATCTTTTCCGATTCTAAAAATTCAAATTCCAAAAAATCATATTTATCAAGATTCTTAGTATTAATAGAAACTCTAAGATTTTTAGAAATCAACTCAATAAAGTCGAAGCCATATCGTGTTTTTAATTGCCGTGATATATTTTCTATAAATTTTTTTCTCTTATTTAAGAGACTGTTATATACATCTTTGAATTTAGGAGAGAAGACAAAATTTTTATAATCCAATAAAATATCATCGAATATAGGGATATTACGTCTAAACTTAGAGTAATTTACAATTGGAATCCCATTTTTCTTATAGTAATCAGCCTTTAATGTTTCTAGTTGCAAAATTTCCGATCTAAAGTGGTCTTCAATAGAATCTCCATAAATTCTATTAAAAAGAAAATCTAGATGGTTATTGAGATATTTATAATTTTGATTAGTAATATCTGTACAGAAAGTCAGATATGTATAGTAATTAAACTCGAAGACTTTTTTTATTATTTCTTCTTTATCGAAATCTGTTGTATGCTGTAAAATAAACTCTATCTTCAATATTTCTTGTTCTATATTCCTAAATATATATCTTTTTTCAAATTCATTAAGATTTAAATATCTCAAATTTTGAGTATAGATAGTGTTCAATCTAAAATTAAAAAATAATATGTCATCAACTTTAAGATAAAAACTTTTAATGAGGGTATTAAAGGCTAAAGATGCACTCATGAGCCCTTTTGCTATCGTTCCTGTATTATGGGATATAAACTGTGTTTTCAAGAGATAAGGTTGTTCATTAAAATAATTCAAAAAGACTTGTTGATTCTCTTTAGTCATATGATATACAATTAATTCTTCTTGAGAATATCCTGTCAAAAACAGAGTATAATTATATTTAGACATTTTAGAGATTAATAATTTTATTAAATTACCAGTTGAATCATCAGCACAACAAAATATAATATCTGGTTTTATATCATACAGATTCTTTTCAATATTATCAACCGAAAGATAATCATCGATCGTTTCTTTTATACTACTGATTTTTTCTCGAAGTGTCTTAGTTTTTAATTGTCCAACATCAGATATAGAATACCCTAGTTGTGCAGTAATATTTTTTAATTCAACACTATCGCCATCAATAACTACAATATTTTTAAAACCAAATTTATCTAATTCATAAACAAGAGGTGCCCCGACAGTTCCAAGACCAATTATTAATATTTTCTTATCAATTATAGATTTATACTGTAAATTAGGTTCAATATCGTTATGTAATGATAAAAATTGTATATTCCTAGATAATCGTTGATAATCATCCCATTCATCTTCATTAATTTCAAAAACAAGAGAATTTTCTTTCAGAAGGTTATATATATCAATGTTATTATATGAAAAATTTTTATCTAAATATTTCATTTCCTCCCACAGTTCTTTTATACAAGGAGAATGAATCACTTTCTCTCCCCCTTTACATGCAGGATACATAATTATATCTTTTTCTCTCTTGACAAAACCTCTTCCGGATTTTAGTATATATTTCATTTTAAATCTACTGAACACATATGCAAAAATTAAGAAAAAGTGGTAATAGCTATATACCACTTTTTCTTGTTCTTAGATTAACAAGCAATAAAGCAACCGCCATTACATACTTGTTCTTCTACTTCGATATCTTCGATAAACATATGCCTGTTCTCCTTTCGTTATGATATCCCAATTATAACTTATTTATGTCACAAAATTAAAAAATTGAAGATATGAAATTTTTTAATAAATTTATTTCATATCTTCAATTTTGCTGAATTGATAAATTTTATGTTAGTATAACAGTCAAACTATTGATTAGGAGGATACAGCATGAAAAAAGTAATAGCCATTTTTCTCTTTATACAAACTGTTGTGGTAATAGATATTATTATCTTTCCCCCTTTTGGTTAGTTCTTAGATATTGGGATAGTCTCTGTTCTAATATCTTAGAGAGACCTAATTGTTCTATTTCAGAAACTTTTAAAATATATTGCTCAACTTCTTCAAGATTAACACTATTTTCTATTAAGTAGGAGTATACTAGGACTAAAAAATTTAATAAAATTATTTCAAACGTATCAAATACATCAAGAATCATTCTTAACTGATTGACAAAAAAGTTGAAATGAGTTGTTAATCTCCGTTCTACTAACTCAGAAATTAAATTTAAATATGTATACTTTAAAGCCTTTCTAAAATCTAACAAGGGACTATAAATTTCTGAGCGTGATACCAGTTCTTTTCCTAAAAATAACAAATCTGTGTCAGATAGGAAAGGCATAGTATTCCCAAAAAGATGGATTTCATAAGCAGTCCAATCTTCAATATCAAATAAATAATTCGATAAAAATTTGCTATCATCTAGAGATAAAGTGAAATCTCTATCAATTAGATGAATAGCATTTTTTATCACCAAAGTATTTAATTTATCATATAACAATTGACTTTCTTTGTATTTGTCAAGTAGCTTAAGCAATGATTGTTTATCGTTTTCTGCTGATAGCTTCGAAATTTTATTCATAAGTAACTGATGTTGAGTAGGTTTATAATCTCTAAGAGCAAATCCAAATTCTGAAAATGTTAAATTAATACCTTCAATTACTTCTAACATCTTATCAGCAGAAAGCATAGTTTGGCCAGATTCAAATTTTGATAATTGAGAAACTGATAATTTATTTTTTGCAACATCCTTTTGTTTAACTTTTCTAGCAATTCTCAACTCTTTATAGAATTCACCTAATTTTAATAATTCATTAGAATCCATGTCATTATTCCTCCTTAGCAAACTCCATCTCACAAAATATTATTATCATTCCTAAAAAGTCTATTATTAGTGATCATACCATTTATTCATTGCTTTAATTACTTTCAATTTTTTTCGTTTCTAAATGACTATTTCATAATATCATATAAGTATGGTACTATACTTTCCCCGTCTAAATCAGCTAAATTTTTTATCCACTTATACTCCACATGTTCTTCTGGATCTAATTTAATATTGATATTTTCATTTTGAAGTAAGTTGGCACTATAGACAAGTCTTGTAAATATCTTATTATTATCTATATTACTATCTTCATGAATAATGTTTTCTAATGAAATAACTAGGCCAACTTCCTCTTGACACTCTCTGATTGCAGCTTGTCTAGGAAGCTCCCCATCTTCTACACTCCCACCTGGAATATCCCAATAAGAGGGATAATAATTTTTTTCTCCTCGTTTAATATCACTACGTTTTATTACAAGATATTTATTTTTAAACATTATCAAACTATGTGCTATTAATTTATTTTCCATTAATTTTCTTTCCTTTCTCTTGTTCTGTAATTGATACTTCTTAATAATCGTTTTTTCTTTCCATAATTAGACTTTTTATCTTTTAATTGTAAAGTGTCTATTACATCTATAGCATATGGTAGAGTATTTGTTGTAAACTCTATTTCAATTTCATAGTCAATTTGTCCGTTATAATAATTTTTATCCAAATAAATGATAATCCCTTTTATAATTATTGAATACCGTTCTGTAACTAATAATCCAATTTTCTCAAATAATAAGCCATTATATTTTTTTTGGAACATTATCAAATTGTTTGATTAGAAAGCTATTTTTTATGTGCATAGGAAGAAAATTTATTTTTTTGACATTTCGATACTTGAAACATACATAGAATTCCCACTCTGTTTTATTTTAAAAAGAAAGCGTCTTTCGCTCTCTTTATCACTCCGGCAATTCTAGCTTCAAACTCATATCCGTTGGTTGCAATACCTTCTGAACAGCAGCTAAAAAAGCTAAACCATTATCAGACGGAGAGTACTGGAATGTAATATGGATGACTTTTTTGTCAAAGCTATCGCCATATCGCTCCACATACTGCTTGCTTTCGAGGAAGTGAATATAATTGTTAATTTTTTCTTGCAGAATTTCAAGATGGACGGCTTCTATTTCTTCCTCCCAGTCGACTGAATCCACCAGAAGAAGCTCCAAATGATTATCAACTGTACCAATAGCGTCAAGTTCAGTTGGCTTAAGTTCTGAAGAGATGGCTTGGGTGACAATTTGTCTAAATTCCTCTGCTGTAAAAAGACAACGGCTATTTTCAGGATTTTTCAAAATAAAGGAAGGATGATCTTCGATGAAGAGCTTATCGGATTCATCTTGTGTATACTCTTTTTTAGATTTCCAAAAACCATATTGCGCATAATTCATCAACTCTTTACCAGTATGTTCTCCCGACATATAGCTGTCAGCAGCTTCTTTGGGAATTTCTCTAATCACTTCTGGGCAGGTAATATTAAAAGTTGGATAACGCAAGAAATACTTATCCCCATCTTGACAGATTTCCAACATGTCTTTTTGACTTACATAAATTGATTCCATTCTTATATCCTTTGTCTTCTACCAAATATCTTAGAATTCTCCCAAAATGTGTCCAAAATATTGACAGAATTCCACTTGCCTTCGATGAGGACTTGCCCACTACTGTGTTTTTTATCGCCAAGAATACAGGACATCAAGACAGTCTTACCCGCCCCATTAGGTCCAATCAAGGCGACACAATCCCCCTGGTTAATCTCAAAACTAATATCCTCTAAAATGGTCTTTCCCTTGATGCGTTTTCCAAGGGATGTGACTTGAATAACCGTTTCACTCATACCTGTGATTTCCTTTCTTTTGTATAGGAACCATGCTAATTGACAAAAGAGCTGATATCATTGGACTCCCTTAATACTCCACTTCCAACTCCGTACAGAGGAGACTTCCGCTCAGATGAAGTTTCGTTTCAACTTGCTCTAAATCAGATTCAAAACGATCCACCTTTACAGATGATAGGGGATGTGAGATTCCAGTGGTGTCCATGACACAACCATGAGGAAGTCGAATATGAACTTCACCAAACTTAGCATCAAGATGAACTGCTACCTGACTTGATGCAAAGCTGGCTTGACTCAAATCCAGCCACAGCTCACCGAAAGCCATATTCATATCAACCGTTTCGACTTCTTGAGAATAGATGCGATACCTATCCTCAGCCATATATGTCTTAACAGAAATATGTGGTCCTTCTTGGTCGTTCTTATTGACCTTATAGTCTTTAGTGAGACCTTTCTTTTGACTACGGCCATATAGCAACTCTAAAGCTAAACCTATTAGAAAGATACCGCTAAAGAGATTCCACTGTGCAAAATCGAGGTTTAACAAGTCATGGACATAGGGTGATAAGAAGGCCAAACCAAGAAAAATAAGGAGAGGTCGCCTATTCAAGATACCAAAACAAAAGAAGGCCACGAAGAAGACCAGATTATAGTTGACCATGATCCAAAAATCTGGAATAAAGGCACTAGCGATAAAACAAGCTGCTAGTAAAAGCAACAAGAAGGACCGAAGATTAAATCGTTCCATAAGAAAACTCCTTTCTAAAGAAATGATTGCAATTTTCCAATTATTTTCACTATCAGTATAGCACTATTTGTAAACGTATTCAATGTTATATTAAAAGGATTTGCAAGAAAAAAGAGCTTTCGCTCTTTCATCATTTTCAATGTTTGACAGTTACTTGTCCAAAGGATACTGAGCCTGTTAGAGAAACTGTAGTGCTTGATAACTCTCGCTCTCCTAGACTATCGTAGCCTTTCACTCCTGCTAGGCTTGTATGAAGCCCGTGTGTATCCACTTGCCAATCCTTGGGCACTCGAATGATAACCTGAGAAAAATTTGCCTGAACCACAATCTGAGGTCGGTCCGTCATAAACTGAGCCTGACGCAAATCCAAGGTCAAACGCCCGAAATCAGCATTGGCATAGACAGTTTCGAGGTTTTGAGAAGTCACCACTTGCACAGACTCTGAAAAAAGAGTCTTAGCAAAAATTTCTCTCTCATGTTCT
Organism: Streptococcus parasalivarius; assembly: GCF_054785155.1. NCBI lineage: Bacteria > Bacillati > Bacillota > Bacilli > Lactobacillales > Streptococcaceae > Streptococcus > Streptococcus parasalivarius. The sequence continues at coordinate 171,244 of NZ_BAABOB010000004.1, read as the reverse complement.
TTAGACACCTTGTAAGAGAATTTTTTCTTATAACTTGGCTTGCTCAAACGGTCCACTGCAATCCCCAAGATAAGAATTCCTACAAAGAGTGTCCATTCCGAATAGTCCAATCTAAAGAGGTCATGGATATAGGTCGATAGAAAAGCCATCCCCAAGAAAAAGAGAAATTTCCCCTTAGATTGCCAGCTCAAAAGCACAAAAAGCAAGGCTAAAATCAACTTATAATTAAAAGCCAAATACAAATCTGGAATAAAAGCTGTTGCGATAAAATAGGCAGCAATGATAAGTAAGGTAATAACACCTGAATTAAAGCGTTTCATAACAAGTCCTCCCTAAATCCTGTCCTTGAGTTTTTCCACAAAAAGGTAGGCTGCTGGACAGAAAAGCGTATTTTTGATAGTCAGATGATTGATCTGATAGATTTTCTTACGATCCGTGTGAGGAAAGGCTGCACAAGCCTTAGGACGGACATCATAAATATCACAGAGATTATCAGGCCCTAAGAAGGGACAAGGCATAGACTTGAAGACCTTGTCGCCATCCTCATCTACCTGCAGGTACATCTCCTCGAAGGCAGGTAATTTCATGCGAAAATGCTTGGCAATGCGAGTAATGTCCTGCTCTGTGAAGTCGGGACCAAGCGTCTTACAACAATTAGCACACTGGGTACAATCAATTTCTTGAAAGACTTCATTGTGTACCTGCTGAACAATCTTATCTAAATTTTTAGGAGCCTTCTTCTTGAGTTGTGCTAGAAACTTTCGGTGCTCCCCTTGCTTTTGACGTGCCAATTCCTCATAACGTTTGACATCAATAGTCTGTGACATGTGTTTTCTCCGATAATTTATAATTCTGTCATCTATTATAGCATAAAAGAAATAGAGCCTAGCTTGAACTAGACTCTATGTAAGTTACATTGATACGATTCTACGATAAGAACGCGACGTTAGGACGAAAACCAAGATATAAGCTAGGAAGAAAACACCACAAACAATGATAGTGACCACTAACATAAGACTTGGGTTGAAAACTCCAATAATACGCACAATCAAACTGATCATATGATAGGCAAAGGCCAAGTGAGTAATGGCAAAAATCAAAGGAAGGAAGAAGACGGTAAGAACTTGTTTACGAATGGTTTTCTTGACTTGTTGATCATCCAACCCAATCTTTTGAAGAATAACAAAACGCTCACGATCCTCATAACCTTCAGAAATCTGTTTATAGTAAATCACGAGAACTGTTCCAAGCATGAAGATGATGGATAGGAAGATACCGATAAAGAAGGTTCCACCAACAAAGCCATTTAGCATCCCTTCTGTATCATATCGGCTATTTGCAGTGAGGTAAGACTCAGGGACACCTGTAGTTTGTCCAGCTAACTGTTGTGTTACTTTATCCGTCATTTGATCCAGCAAATCTGAATTTTTCTTGGCATCATGTGAAGGGTCTTTAACGTTAACACCAATATAGGTAGCTTGAGTGGTTGCTGTTCCTTCGATACTTTCTTGAAAATCACCCATATCAGGAACGACAAGGTAGTTATAATCAGAAACTATAATTGTAAAGATATTGGGTACTTTACCTTTAATAAAGTCATTAAGAGCATCCTGAATCTGGTAGGTTTGACCGTTTACAGACAAACTCTTTTGACCCTTTAATGTTTTATTTTTAGTAAATAAGCCAACTTGGTTTGAAGCCAAATTTAGGTTTTTACCTGTTAATTGTTTATAAGTTGCTTGTGAGAAGACAAGAAAAATTGATTTTGGCAGAACCTTTCTTTCATTCTCAGAAAAGATGGTTAACTTGTTTTTTTCTTGTTCTTTGATACCAAAGTAGAGGTAATTTACTTCCACTTTTCTATTTACCTGATTTCCCGACTGTGCTAAGAAATCACTCATAACCTTCTGTGTGTTTGTTAAATCCACATTAGTCCCTGTAACCGAGTAATCATGTGGAGCAGCACTCACCAAATAGTCTTTTTTCCCAGCATAGATACTTGCAGCCCCTACAAGCGTCACCAAAACCATACTTGAGAGGATGGCAATGGTCGCCAGCCCAACTGCATTTTTCTTCATCCGAAAGACAAGGTTGGAAATGGAAATCATATTATTGGGCTTGTAATAGTAGCTTTTCTTCTTTTTCAAGAGTTGCAGAACTACTGTTGTGCCGGCATTAAAGAGAAGATAAGTTCCTAGAATAACTAGTAAAACAGCCAAGAAAAAACTCATAATAGCCGTTACTGGATCCTTAACAGAGAGAGCAAGGTAGTAACCATACCCCATAGCCCCAAGCCCCAAAAAGGTCTGAATAACTAGGAAACGTCCCTTTTTTTCACCCTTAAGGCCATCTTTAGTTAATTGTAAAGGATTAAGCCGTAGCAATCGGAAACCATTTACCAAAACCAACAAACTAAAAATACAAGCAAAGATGACAAGAACAATAGGAATTGTCATTACCTGAAAGGTTGAAACTAAACCATTACTTTCACCGATAAGCCTTTGAAGAAAAGCATAGATGAGTTTATCGAATAGCGCTCCTACACCTATACCTAGAAGCAGAGTCACAAAACCTAAAATCACCGTTTCTTTTAACATCATACTAAAGAGGTGAGGCTTCTCTAAACCTAACACACTATAGAGACCAAGCTCCTTTGAACGGTTTTTCATGACAAAGCTGTTGGCATAAAGAACAATGATTCCTGAGGATAGGGCGACAATTCCAAGTCCCATCCCCAGAACCATCTTGATAGCATCTGCCCCAGTTAAGTTATCCAGATGCGGATTAAGCGTTAAAGATGTAAAAATATAGGTAATGGCAATAGCCAGAATAGTTGCCAAAGCAAAAGGATAATAAAGCTTACGATTTTTTATGAGATTGGACAAAGCCAGTCTATTGGTTAGACGAAACATATTAGTTCACCTCACTTGCCATTGCAGTTAGTGTATCGGAAATTTCTTGGAACATTTGATGTTCAGACTTATCCCCTTTGAAGATTTGATTATAAAGAATACCATCCTTGATAAACAAAACACGCTTCGCTCGACTGGCGGCCGCTGTCGAGTGAGTTACCATGAGAATGGTCTGACCGCTAGCATTAATAGCATCAAAGACATCCAAGAGCGCCGCTGAAGATTTGGAATCCAAGGCACCTGTTGGCTCATCTGCTAAAAGGATTTCTGGTTTAGTAATGATTGCACGCGCAACTGCAACCCTTTGCTTTTGGCCACCTGAAATTTCATAAGGATACTTCTCCAGTAAGGAATGAATTCCCAGTTGACGACTGATTGCATCTACTTGTGTCATCATTTGCTTAAGTGGACGACGAGAAAGAACCAAAGGTAGCAGGATATTATCTTTAACTGATAGGGTATCTAAAAGATTGAAATCTTGGAAAACAAACCCTAATCTTTCACGACGGAAGCTGGAAGCATCCTTGTTTTTGATGGTTGCTGTGTCCATACCATTCAGATAGACACGCCCTGCTGTTGGTTTATCAAGCATGGCAAGGATATTAAGCAAGGTTGATTTTCCTGACCCGGACTCACCCATGATTGCAACGTAGTCACCTTTATCAACCGTAAAATGGATATCTTTAAGGGCTTCAACCTGATTTCCTTTGAAACGTGTTTTATAGATTTTTTTAACATGTTGAACATCTAGTAATGTCATAATAAGCTCCTTTATTTAATAGATTTGGAAGAGATTTTAGGAACCTCTTACTTAACTTCTGATACCATTTTATAGAAAAAGCAAGGTCTCAACCATAACCCTTGCTTTCATTTCTAGCCTTATTTCTTACACTTTTGTAAGTTATTAATCAATAGCCAACTTCTGCTTTTGAAAATGAATGGAAACTGTGGTTCCTTGACCTACTTGAGAGCTAATACTAATATCATGTCCAAGCTGATCAGCAATTTTCTTTGAAAGATAGAGACCTAACCCAGACGACTGCTGAGTCAATCGGCCATTGTAACCTGAAAAACCACGCTCAAAGACACGTAAAATATCACTATCCTTGATACCAATCCCAGAATCTTTAAGATAAAGCCTATTATCTTTGAAGTAAATGTCAATACCGCCAGTCTTTGTGTACTTCAAACTGTTTGACAAGACCTGCTCTACGATAACCAAGAGCCATTTTTCATCTGTAACGACCTCAACATCCAAGTCGTGTAGATTAATAGTTAATCCTTTTTGAATAAAGAAAAGACTATGCTTTCGAATAACTTCTTTAACCAAGTTTTCTAATTCAACCTGTTTCAATTGCAAATCATCATGAAAGTTTTCCAAACGTAAATACTGCAAGACCAGATTGGTGTAGGCATCAATCTTGAAGACCTCTTGCTCCAAGAGAGCCCTCGTTTTACTATCTGTAACATCCCCTAACAATAATTGACTGGCTGCTATTGGCGTTTTGATTTGATGCACCCAAAGGGTATAGTAGTCCATCAAATCTGTATAGCGCTTGCGCTCCTCCTCAGTCTGAACCATTTGACTCTCCTTAGCATTTTCCAAGGCCTGAGCTAGATAAAACTCTAAAGGACTTGATGGTGTCATTTTCTCATAAAGATAAGCTAACTTATAAGACTGATAAGAGCTAACCAAGTCCCAAATAACTATGATGATAGCCACAAATGTCAGTAAGGTCAAGGCATAATGAAGAATATCTGCCACCTCTTCAAATAAAAAGGCAAACAAAAGCAAGATAATTCCGTTAAAGATAAACAATAAATAGAAAGGCAGACGAGACCTAATATGGTATTTGATAAATTGACGCTTACCCATCATGACGCAACCCGTAGCCGACACCTTTCTTGGTTTCTATAAAATCCTTCAAACCGACCGCCTCTAACTTCTTACGTAAACGTGCCACATTGACAGAGAGTGTATTATCATCAATAAAGAAGTCACTGTTCCATAGCTCCTTCATGAGGTCTTCCCGACTAACGATATTTCCAGCATGGTCGAAGAGAACTTGTAAAATCTGAAACTCGTTCTTGGTCAAAGAAACGACTTCTCCCTGATAAACCAGATCCATGGCCTTAAGGTTCAGAATCACACCCATATATTCCAAAAGACTCTGATCCTTTCCAAACTCATAAGATCGGCGCAAAAGCCCTTGAATTTTTGCCAAGAGAACATTTTGGTCAAAGGGTTTAGTCACAAAGTCGTCCCCACCCATATTGATTGCCATAACGATATCCATGGCCTGATCTCTGGAAGACAAGAACATAATAGGCACCTTGGAGACCTTCCGAATTTCCTGACACCAGTGATAACCGTTAAATAGAGGTAAACCAATATCCATAAGAACCAAGTGGGGTTCTTCTTTTACAAAAATAGATAATACTTCCATAAAATCTTCAACAATAACAACTTCGTAACCCCATTGTTCTAGTATTTTTTTGACTTGTTGACGGATAACCTCGTCGTCCTCCACTAATAAAATCTTATGCATAACTCAACCTCTTTCATTTCCCACTATTATAACAATAAATACCCCAAGAAACGACCATTCTCAGCAAATCTTACAATAATGTTAGATTGAATTTTCCAATTTTTAAAATAGTGCGTTTTCATAGGAAAAATCCTTTGAGTCTTCAAAGAAAATATAGTATTATAATAGAGTTGATGTTGGTTTATCACCAACCAACGACAGCTTCATCGAATAATGAGAACATTACTTATTTATGTCACGAATTGGCGTGACGTTTCTACAAGGTGCCGTAACACCTAACAATAAGTAAGTCATAAAGTCATCAAAAGATTTTACCGTCTTTTTATGATTTTAAAGGCTTGCTTGGCAGGCCTTTTTCTGTTATTCGATTGGTTTGATCTTTGCCAGATTCTCAATGGAATCTGAGAAAATCAAAATATACTTTAGTTTTATTTTTTTATAGGAGGTAATATGAAATTACTGGAAGACCGCATTCTCAAAGATGGGAATGTCCTTGGGGAGAACATCCTCAAAGTTGACTCTTTCCTTACTCACCAAGTGGACTTTGATCTCATGCGTGAGATTGGAAAGGTCTTTGCTGAAAAGTTCAAGGATGCAGGCATCACCAAGGTGGTGACTATCGAGGCATCTGGTATTGCTCCAGCCCTCTATGCTGCTGAGGCTTTGGATGTCCCTATGATCTTTGCTAAGAAGGCTAAAAATATCACCATGAATGAAGGAATCCTCACTGCTGAGGTCTACTCCTTCACTAAGCAGGTGACTAGTACTGTCTCTATCGCAAGCAAGTTCCTCACTCCAGAAGATAAGGTTCTCATCGTTGATGACTTCCTAGCTAACGGCCAAGCTGCCAAAGGCTTGATTCAAATCATCGAAGAAGCTGGCGCACACGTCGAAGCTGTCGGAATCGTTATCGAGAAATCCTTCCAAGATGGTCGTGCTCTTTTGGAAGAAGCCGGCTACCCAGTGGTTTCACTTGCTCGTTTGGATCGTTTTAAAAATGGTCAGGTTGTATTTAAGGAGGCAGACATCTAATGCAAAACAAAGAGAAACACTCGCAGGCGGCGGTCCTAGGACTGCAACACCTTCTTGCCATGTACTCGGGATCAATCCTGGTGCCAATCATGATTGCTGGTGCTTTGGGGTATTCAGCTCATGAATTAACCTACTTGATTTCCACCGACATTTTCATGTGTGGTGTAGCAACCTTCCTCCAACTTCAACTTAATAAATACTTCGGTATCGGTCTTCCAGTTGTTCTTGGGGTTGCCTTCCAGTCAGTAGCACCACTTATTATGATTGGTGAGAAACACGGTAGTGGTGCTATGTTTGGTGCCCTTATCGTTTCAGGGATTTATGTTATCCTCGTTTCTGGCGTCTTTTCAAAAGTGGCCAATCTCTTCCCTTCTATCGTTACGGGATCTGTCATCACTACTATTGGTTTGACCCTCATCCCTGTTGCTATCGGAAATATGGGAAATAATGCTGATAAGCCTACTGGTCAAAGCCTCTTCCTTGCAGCTATCACCATTCTCATCATCCTTTTGATTAATATTTTCACTAAAGGATTTATCAAATCTATCTCAATCTTGATTGGTTTGATTGTCGGTACTGCTATCGCAGCAAGCATGGGCTTGGTTGACTTCTCACCAGTGGCTGCGGCACCTATTGTCCACGTGCCAACACCATTCTACTTCGGAATGCCTAAGTTTGAGTTGTCATCAATCATCATGATGTGTATTATCGCTACAGTGTCTATGGTTGAATCAACTGGAGTTTACTTGGCCCTCTCTGATATTACCAAAGAACCACTCGATAGCGCTCGCCTTCGTAACGGTTACCGCGCTGAAGGTTTGGCTGTTCTCCTTGGTGGACTCTTCAACACCTTCCCATACACCGGTTTCTCTCAAAACGTTGGTCTTGTGAAGTTGTCAGGTATTAAGACTCGCTTGCCAATCTACTATGCAGCTGGTTTCCTTGTTCTTCTTGGACTCCTTCCTAAGTTTGGTGCCTTGGCTCAAATCATCCCAAGCCCAGTCCTTGGTGGCGCTATGCTTGTTATGTTCGGTTTTGTTTCTATCCAAGGGATGCAAATCTTGGCACGTGTTGATTTCGCCAACAACGAGCACAACTTCTTGATTGCTGCGGTATCAATCGCTGCAGGGGTTGGTCTTAACGGCAGCAACCTCTTCAACAGCCTACCAAATGCTTTCCAAATGTTCTTCTCAAACGGTATCGTCGTTGCAAGCTTGCTTGCCATCGTCCTCAATGCCATTTTGAACCATAACAAAAAAGAAAAATAACACAAGAACACCTGAGTCACTTGACTTAGGTGTTTTGTCATGCAATAAAACAGATTGAATCCAAGTCATATCTATAGTACAATGAAAATATAAATGTTTGAAAAATTAATTTAGAAAGGAAAACAGAATGCACGAAACATATTCTCTCCGTGAGCGATTCCTTGTTTTCTTCAAGATTTTTGTGCCCATACTGATTTATCAGTTTGCCAACTTCTCGGCAGCCTTTGTGGACACTACCATGACTGGTCAATACGATACCCTACACTTGGCGGGGGTAGCCATGGCAACGAGTTTATGGAGTCCTTTTTTCACCTTTTTAACAGGTATCGTCTCTGCCTTGGTTCCTATTATCGGACACCATCTAGGGGCAGGTCGCAAGGACCGAGTGGCTCCAGATTTTTACCAATTTCTCTATATGGCTTTAGGTCTATCACTGATCCTCTTTGCCCTCGCTTTTCTGGGGGCACCCTTAGTTCTGGGCCACTTAGGTTTGGAACCTGTGGTTAGAAAGGTGGCCCTTGGTTACCTACGCTTTTTGAGCCTTGGGATTATTCCCCTTCTGCTCTTTAGCGTGGTTCGCTCCTTCCTTGATGCGCTTGGACTCACGCGCCTTTCCATGTACCTCATGCTTTTGCTTCTACCACTAAATGGTTTCTTCAATTTCCTCCTCATCTATGGCATCGCTGGTCTACCAGAGCTGGGAGGAGCCGGAGCTGGTCTTGGAACTTCATTGGCTTACTGGGTCCTACTCCTTATTTCCATCGCAGTTATCAGAAAGCATAAGAAGGTTAAACCATACCACATCGAAAAGATTCAACCTCTTGATAAAAGGGCTCTGCTTGACGCACTGAAACTAGGTTTCCCCATTGGTGGTACGGTCTTTGCGGAGGTTGCCATCTTTTCAGGTGTTGGTCTAGTTATGGCCAAGTATCCATCCCTAGTCATTGCCAGTCATCAAGCAGCCATGAATTTCTCAAACCTCATGTATGCCTTTCCTCTCAGTGTTTCCAGTGCAATGGCTATCATTATTTCTTACGAATTTGGAGCTAAACGCATGGATGCGGTCAAGAGCTATAGCAAGCTAGGACGTCTAACTGCCTTAGGTTTTGCTGGTTTTACCTTGTTCTTTCTCTATTTCTTGCGCTATGATTTAGCTGAACTCTATGGACATGAACCTGAGTTTTTGAGAATGACGGCCGTTTTCATGACCTATAGCCTCTTCTTTCAAGTGGCGGATGTCTTTGCAGCTCCACTTCAAGGAATTCTGCGTGGCTATAAGGACACCAAGGTCCCTTTCTATCTCGGTGTCTTGTCATACTGGGGCATGACCTTCCCTGTTGGTTACCTTCTTGAAAAAGTTGCTGGACTGGGTCCATATAGTTACTGGATTGGCCTGATTGCCAGTCTTATCGTCAGTGGTCTTTGTTACCAATGGCGCTTAAATAAAATCGTCAAACGATACGAATCACAACAGTAACACACCTGAAGCAGTCTTTTCCGACTGCTTTTTCTATGTCCAAATCTCGATAATGCAGAAAAAAACTCCTGCATATTGAAAACAGATAAACTGTTATCAATACACAGAAAGCTTCTTTTGATGAGTGATTAATTAAATTCAGATTTTCCTGACCTATTACCAAACTGGATTCATTAATGAAAACATAGATGTTTAATATTGAAAAAAGTATCACAGAGACCAGCTGGATCAACTAGGGCAACATAAATCATGACTAAACCACATAGAGCTAGGAAATGATAAACATAAACTACTTTCTCCCCTGTTTTAGGAAGTAAAAGAAAAGACCAGAACCACAAGACACAAATGGCTATTAATATGATTAGTTTATTCATCCATTCCATAATAATCTCCGTCAAAAAGGTTTAGCACAATAACATAGTCCTTAGGACTATCTGAATGTTATCACAAAATCTAACAAGCGCTGTCATTACTTCTTAAGGAAATATCTTAGTATTCTCTTGCTAGTCTTGTTTTGGTAAGTTAAGACATATAAAATCATATTGGGAGGTTGGGAAGACTCATTATTATGTAAAGTACAATAATGTTTACAGACGCCAAAACCAGCAGACGCCAAAACCAGCAAAAGCCAAGGAGAAGGACACATTTACACTTGTCAGATTTCTCACTACTATAGTCTACTACTTTTTTGGTTTGATACGTAAAACAAATTCGATAAAATTGTAAAAAAATGTAATGAAAGGTCACTTTTTTGTCCTGAACGGTTAGGTAACATGTTATGTTAGCTTTAAAGGGCTTTCAATAAATTCTTTTACAGGCAAAAGAGACTGGTAACGTGGGGCACCAACCTCTTTATTTATGACATGATTCTACTAAAAAGATTTCTTAAAGCGAGTGACTAATCATTCCACTTGGTCAAGTAAGTAGGCATAGCCTTCTTTTGCCATATCGGCTTTAGGCACAAATCGTGTTGCGGCACCATTGATACAATAGCGTAGACCACCCTTATCGCTTGGACCATCTGGAAAGACATGCCCTAAATGGGAGTCCCCCGCACGACTACGGACCTCGATACGTTCCATATTGTGAGAATGATCTTCCTTGTAGTTGGCTACCTCAGGACTAATAGGGCGAGAGAAACTTGGCCAGCCACAGGCTGAATCAAACTTATCCTTGGATGAAAAGAGAGGTTCACCAGTCACTACATCAACATAAATCCCTGGTTCAAAATGATTCCAAAGCGGACTTGTAAAGGCCCGTTCCGTTCCATTTTCCTGGGTCACAGCATAGGCTTCTGAACTCAAACTTCCCTTAAGCTCCTCCTGACTTGGCTTGTGATAAGTACTTGAATCAATAATAGGATTAACGGCTTGATTAACATTAATATGGCAATAGCCATTAGGATTCTTCTTGAGATAATCTTGATGGTAATCCTCGGCAGGAATAAAGTGCTTCAGAGGCAACAATTCAACTGCCAAAGGCTGACCGTATTGCTCAGTCATTTCTTGGAAAACTTGCTCGATAATTGGCAAGTCATTTTCATCGGTATAGTAAACACCCGTACGGTACTGAGTTCCCATATCATTGCCTTGCTTATTTTTACTAAGGGGATTGATAATACGGAAGAAATGTAGCAAAATCTCTCGCAATGACACTTGGCTGGCATCATAAGTCACCTGAACAGTCTCAGCATGACCCGTCTGACCGATGAGCTCATAGCGAGTCGTCTCACTACGCCCATTAGCATAACCCGAAACCGCATCAAGCACACCTGACACACGAGAGAAATACTCCTCAACACCCCAGAAACAACCACCAGCAAGATAGATTATATGATTATTTAGATTTGACATTTTTAACACTCCCTTCAATAGATACTTGCATTTCCACGCCTTAAGTGTAACGCTTTTGAGAAGATTTCGCACTTATAGTGACTTGGAGACACAAAAAATCCCATCACATTGTGATAGGATGGGATTTTTATTCCATTTCGAAGCTTTCGCTCTTGATTTTATCTGGTAAAACGAGAGACAGGAGGATGAACAAGATGGCTGGTATCAACCATGGCAGTGATGCTCCTGATAATGGAAGGAAGTTAATGAGGGCATTGAGTCCCGCAAGTTTAAACTGGCTTCCAATTACACTAAGCAAGGCAATCAGCGTGACTACGGCAACTGTCATTTGCATACCAGGTTTTGACAGAGCCACGAACTTGTTGGCAATTACAATCATGACAATCGTAATCGTGATTGGGTAGAGAATCAAAAGCACTGGCACTGAGAAAGCAATGATATTGTTAAGTCCCAAGTTGGCAATCGCAAACCCAATCAAGGTAAAGATAATGGCGTAAGCCTTGTAAGATACTTTCGGAAATGCCTTATGGAAGAATTCCCCAGTCGCAACGATAAGTCCTGCGGTTGTTGTGAAGCAAGTCACTGTCACCATGATAGCTAGGAAAATCTGAGCTGCTGGTCCAAAGATGGCTTGTGTAGCTTGTGACAAGACACTTGCACCAATATTGGCATCTTTTGGTAATCCCGTCACTTGGAGTGGGAAATGATTCCCCAAAAAGGCTAATCCCAAATACAGAGCACCGAAGAGAATAGTCACTACGAAACCAACGACCCAAATCGTTGAGATATACTCTTTTTTAGACTTGAAGCCTAATTGGTTGAGTGTGACTACTGCTACTACACTGAAGGCCACAGAAGCCAAGGCATCCAAGGTGTTGTAGCCTTCCAAGAATCCTTTACCAAAAGCAGAAGCCTGATAGGCTTGACTTGCATCCTGAGGATTGTGACCACCATATTTAAATACTCCTGCCACGATAACGATAACAATCATGATGGCAAAGATAGGCGTCAATATACGTCCAATACTATCTAGAATTTTAGATGGATTCATGGCAATCCAAAGTGCTAGAACAAAGTAGATTACGGTAAAGACAAAGAGCCAAAGGCTAGTATGTCCACTTCCAATCAAAGGCGAGAAGCCAATTGAAAAGGCGGTGGCCGCCGTTCTAGGAATGGCAAAGAAAGGACCAATGGACAGATAAAGTACTGCTAAATAGACTAGGGCAAACTTAGGTGAGATTTTTTGAGAAATCTCGTGAATATATCCCTTCGGATTTAGAGTCCCAATAATAAGTGTTAGAATTGCAATTCCGACACCAGATAGGACAAAACCGGCAATGGCTGGCCAGAAATGACCTCCAGATTCAAAGCCTAGCTGAGGGGGGAAGGTTAGGTTGCCCGCTCCAAAGAACATACCAAACAACAATAAAGCTGTAAGGCTTCCCTTTTTTAACATAAGTTTCTCCAATCTAAAACAAACAAGACATAACCTCCCAAAAGGAAAGGGCTTGTTTATTAATATTTTTAGTCAACTTAACTAGTATGACATGGTTAATTTGAAAGTTCAAGCAATTGAAACTTATTTACAAAGGTTTTTAAAATTGCAAATTTTCTGTATCCTTGTACGAAAAAACTAGACAAGATTCTCATCTCGTCTAGTTTGATATTTTGATTATGGGTGACTGACAATTAATTCAAGCTCTCCCTTAATTTGCCATGTTTCAACATCGCTAGGAAGAATAAAGTGGCTGCCTTTTGCAATGTCATAATCTTGTCCATCTACTTTAAGGCTTCCTTGACCGTCAAGTACACTAAACAAACTGTAATCAGCAGTCTTTTCAAAATCAGCCTTACCTGAGATTTCCCATTTATAAACGGCGAAGAAATCACTTGCTACTAAGAGCGTTGATTTGAGGTCATCTACTTTTGTTGTGACTGGTCGACTGTTGGCTGGCTCACCGATATTAAGGACATCGATAGATTTTTCAAGATGGAGTTCACGCAGGTTACCCTGATCATCTTTACGATCAAAATCATAAACACGGTAGGTCGTATCACTAGATTGTTGCGTTTCAAGAACCATGATACCTGCACCAATAGCATGCATGGTACCACTTGGCACATAGAAGAAATCACCTGCTTTAACTGGAACCTTAGTCAAAAGATTTTCCCAATCCTTACTTTCAATTTGCTGACGCAGTTCTTCTTTTGATTTGGCATTGTGGCCATAAATAATTTCAGCGCCTGGCTCAGCAGCAATGATATACCAACACTCTGTTTTACCAAGCTCACCTTCATGTTCAAGTCCATAAGCATCATCTGGATGGACTTGCACACTGAGCCAATCATTGGCATCCAAAATCTTAGTCAAAAGTGGGAAGACAGGTTCCTTGCGATTGCCGAACAATTCACGGTGCTCTGCATAAAGAACATCTAAAGTTTGACCGGCATAACGACCATTCTTAATAGTAGAAACACCATTTGGGTGAGCAGAAATAGCCCAGTACTCTCCGACATGGTCACTTGGAATGTCGTAGCCAAAGACATCACGCAAATGCGTGCCACCCCAAATCTTCTCCTGCATGACAGATTGTAAAAATAATGGTTCAGACATAATTACTCCTTTTTCTAGGAACGAGAGGCCTTAACATTTTTTGGAATTCAAGAAAAGGTGTTGACTCTCTTAGAGATTAACAGTGAAGTCTTACATAAAATAACCAATCTCTTTAAGTTACCAGACTTCTGATTCTCGAAAAATTTAGGCAAGTTCTGATTGTTGATTACCTCAATTATAAGCATAATTTGTGAAAATATCAACAAAGTCCTTAAAGAAATCATAAGATTTTGGCTTAATGGCTGCAAGTCATTTCAATAGCAAATTTCCTTTAAGAATCCTACTCATTCCTTCATTTTTCGGATAGATTAATTGAATTTAAAGACTTTTTAATCTATAATGTTAGTGATACTATGAAAGGAAATCTTCTCAATGAAATTCTATTCCTACGACTATGTGCTAAGTCAGATTAGCCAACAAAACTGGGTTATGGTTGCCATTACTGCAGGACTTATTTTAGTGACCGGCGTATTTGCTTTTAAGGCCTTTAAAGAACGCCATGATACTAAGTTTCGTGAACTCTCTATTATTTCTATTTTAACCTTAGTTGCCGTGGTTCTAATTGCTATCAGTAATTTCCAAAGCAATCAATCAAACGATAACCAATTTAGAGCATCTCTTCACTTTATCGAGGTTGTCTCTAAAAATCTCGACGTTGATAAGAGCAAGGTTTATGTTAATACTTCTACCACTACAGATGGTGCTATTCTCAAAGTTGGAAACAAGTACTATCGTGCCATCTCAGGTTCAGAACCTGACAGCTACTTGCTAGAACAAATAAAACTTTACAAGTCTGATGTTGAACTCGTGGAGGTTAAAAAATGACATCTTTTTATCTTGCTGTTGCAATTAAACTAGCTTTGGGGCTTATTTCACTCGTCTTTGTTATCAACGTAACAGGTAAAGGAAACCTAGCACCTAGCTCAGCTGCTGACCAAGTACAGAACTTTGTTCTTGGTGGAATCATCGGTGGTACAATTTATAGTAGTACCGTTTCCATCCTTCAGTACATTGTTATCCTGATTATTTGGACTATTTTGATCTTACTTCTTAAATGGCTCATCACCAATATTCACTTTATCAAACATTTGATTGACGGTAAACCAACCGTCATCATCAAACAGGGTCAACTAGATCCTGAAGCTTGTCGCTCTATAGGACTTTCAGCTTCTGATGTCGCTTTAAAATTACGTTCTCAAGGAATTTTTCAACTCAAAGAGGTTAAACGTGCAGTTATTGAACAGAACGGCCAATTGATTGTGGTCCGTTCTGGCGATGAAAATCCAAAATATCCAATCATTACTGATGGGGTCATTCAAACAGAAATTCTTGATACTATTGGTAAAACGGAAGATTGGTTAAATGAAGAGCTTCAAAAATTAGGACATGAAAACGTTTCGGATATCTTTATAGCTGAATACGATAAAGGAAACATTAATGTCGTTACTTATTAAACAAATCACTTGCATTATGAACTAAGATTTTCTACAATGGTGTCATCATAAAAAGGAGGTACTATTATGGGTATCGAAGATAAATTGAATCAAGCTAAAGGTGCTCTTAAAGAGGGTGTTGGTAAACTTACTGGCGACAAAAAGACTGAAATTGAAGGTGCAGTTGAAAAAGTTGTAGCAAAAGCAAAAGACGGTATCGAAGATGTTAAAGAAGGCGTTGAAGGTGCTGTTGAAGGCCTTAAAAATGCTTTTTCTAAAAAATAATAATAAATAAACAGAAGCTCTTTTCCTTTTTTGAAGAGGGCTTCTGTTTTTCTTTATGTTCTTAACTAGAATTACTTACGAGAATGCTTGCTTCCTTTAAGTGCAAATGATGTTGTCATAAGTACAGCCCCTAATGCACCTAGTCCCAAGCTGCTCACATCACCAGTATTTGGTAGACTTGATTTACTTGTTTGATTGCTTTGAGCACTTTTATCAGACTGGTTAGCCTTAGAGCTTGTATGTTGTTTTTGAGCAAGATTAGTTTTTACAACTGAGCTAACATTTTCCTTTTGACTCAAGACTGACTGACCTTTTGATGCTTCAGAAGTTTGATTTTGAGTAGGAATCTTATTCAACTTCTCAGCAGTCTCTTGATTTTGTTGTTGGGTGCTACTTGTCTTATCTGTCCTTGCCTGTGCGGGATGTACTTCTGCTGACTGATTTGCAACTGCTACTTCAGACATCAATGATGTTACTTCAGGGTCTGAAGCATTAGTCCTTGATGAGCCTTGACCTGATGGGCTTGTGCTTCTTGCTGTCGTTGCCGGAGTAGTTGCATCTGACTTGTTAGCATTAGTTGCTACTGAATTGCTAGCAGTCGCAGAGGCTGAGGCATTCGCAGTTGGAGACATTGTGACACTAGCAGTCGTAGAAGTTGTGGTACTCACATTTGGAGACGTTGAGCTACTTGTTTGACTAGCAAAGTTTGGTGGGGTTGGACGACCTGTATTAGGCGTCTGACTTGTTGAACTTATACTACTTGTGCTTGTCGTATTTTCAGAACTTGTCGAAGCAGATTGGCCCCATGGTGTGTTAACGCTTCCGGTATTGGTAGAGCTTCCGCCATAGCTAGTCGGTCCACCGTAGCCTCCGAAGTTATCAGACATTGAGCTATTGCCAAAGCCACCACCTGGGAACCCACCTATTCCACCAACACCAGGACCGTTGTTTGTGCCTTCTTCAGTAGCTGTTGCAGTGGCACTTGAACCACTTGAGGTCGTGATGGTATAAGTTTCACCCGAAGTTAGGCTCTCAGTACTAAAGACCACATTTCCGAATGAAGACGTTGCCGTGGTTGTTGCAACAACATTTCCAGAGCTATCAGTGACTGTGATGGTATCCCCTGCACTTCCTGAGATGTTAGCCATAATGTAAGATTGGCTTGAACCTGTTGTAAAGGCTTGAGCCATTCCTTGGTTACCAATAGCCCATACAGTACCGCCAGAGATAATACCTGTTCCATCGTAGTCGATCGCGGCATTATCTGCACTCGTCTGAGCGACGTAGAGAGAACCACTTTTCACTGTCACATTGCCGTTACTGTCGATACCATCACCATCTGCCAAGATAGTTACCGTTGCACCGTCAATATTGATGCCCACTTCATTTTCCAAGTCAGAAGTCGAATTGGTTAAGCTTGAAGTATCAGCGCTGTCCTTGGTCGTCCACTCAGTGGCGTTAATACCATCATCACCAGCAGTGATATCAACGGTTCCACCTGTCAAATTGATATAACGCCCTTCAAGGCCTTCGTCACCTGCTACGACTGTTACTTTAGAATTGCCTTCGACAGTCAATTCATCCGTAACCGTAATACCTTTGTCAGTTGCATTAATGGTTACCGTTGAGTCGGTAATCGTCAAATCACCACTATTAACATCAGTTTCGTCTTCGACCTGAATACCGTCATCTGTCGCTGTGATGTTGACTGTGGCATTTTTAATAGTTACAGCTGTCGTCGCATTGATGCCGTCTTTAGCTTCAGAAGTCAAATCAAGCGTTACTGAATCAACAGTCACACTATCAGCCTTGATGGCATGCTTTTCAGTACTTGAAAGGGTCAGAGTACTTCCAGTACCACTTGTGATCGTCAAAGCCCCAGTCGCTTCAATTGCGTTATCAGAGGTTGATGAAATGGAACTATCTGAAAGAACATTCACTGTCAGCTCCGCAGAAGAATTTGAAGTGATTGATGAATTGGTTAAAGTCACACCATCCAAGTAGATAGTAACCGGATCAGTCACACTACCAGCTACGATGATTGTATAACTTGAACCATTACCGGAAAGTGTGTAGGTACCAGATTGGTTGATTGTAATTGTTGTTCCCTCAATCGTTACCGCTGTACTATCACTAGTCACAGCAGTTGTCCCATTGAAAGTAATTGTAGTTGTTGAACTATCTGAATCAGTACTGCTAGACTCAGTTGTTGTTTCAGTAGCTGCGTCTGAGGCACTGTTAGTTAAAACTGAAGCTGTTTCGGAAGCAGTGGTTTCAGTGGTGCTTGAGCTTGTATTAGTGCTAGTGTTTTCATCTGCATTGTTCGTTTCAGATGCTGACGTTTCACTAGTTGTGCTCTCAGCCGTTTCTGAAGAACTTGCTTCTGAAGTTGAGGATGTGCTTGAATGATTAGATGTTTCACTGCTTGTTGATGTAGCAATCGTGTCCTCTGTCGTACTTGTTGTACTTATTGTTGACGAATCAGTGTCTGAAGTTGAAGCCGCAGTTGAAGTACTTGTAGCCGATTCTGTGCTTGTTTCAGTAGTAGCTGATGTATTGTCGGTCTGTGTACTTTCTTCAATTAAATCCGCAGTGGTTTCGCCTGTCGTAACGGTTGAGAGTGTTGATTCGGTGTTTGCCTCGTCAGCTGAAACCTTGCTGTCATTTAGGACGACTGAGCTACCAAAAATTAAGCTAGCTACTAGGACTGACCCCGCTGTTTTCCATTTTGATGATTTCTTAATGGCATAACGTTCTTGTGTTTGTTTGCTATGTTTGTATGTCATATGTTTTACCTCTTACTTACTTTTGTGATGACTCTATTAAACACGAGAAAGCTAAGACAAGGCTTAAAGAAAAGTTAATCTTTCCTTAAAGTAAAAAAATCCCCAAGATATTGGGAACTTTCAATCTATAGGATAGACCACTCTAAATTCTTCCAAAACAACCAGACTTTCCTGACTAAAATGTAATCCAACCTCTTCCAACCAATTGCTAAAGAGATTCTCATGAAGTTCTTGCCAATAGGTTAGCCCACGGTCTCCTTCACCTTCCTTGTAGGCATGGTCTTTAGAAACCTCTTTAAATGGGATGACCTCAACTTTCGTCGTTTCAATAATACAAATAGCATTCTCCTTACTATCAAGAATGACGCTCAGTTCATTTTCCTTGGGCAATGGTTCATTCCCCACTGCATACAAGTCAAAAGCTGAACTGGTTGCTGTCTTTTGCCCCATCAATACGAGTTCTGCCAAATAATCTGCTTCCACGCCAAAGGCCCAGGCATCAATCTTATCTCCGATTGTCTGATTTAAAATCTTATAGGCCTGCCACATCTGGTCTGATTTCATCAATCTACTCCTGCTTTTACTTTCCTTCCATTATATCAAAAAACGCTAGATCATCAGACCTAACGTTTTCATCTTAATACTTAGAATGTTTGTAACCGTAAAAGGCATAGATAGCTGACCCAATTAGCACTGCCAAACCAAAGGCTAACCATGTCTGCCAACTGTACTGACTCATAAAGGAGAGGCAGACGATAATTGAGATAATGGGCAAGACAGGAACAAATGGAACCTTAAACTCATCCTTCTGTGGCAACCCCTTGTCCTTACGAAGAATAATGAGGGCAATAGCCAAGAGGACCAAGTAAGCCAAGGTCGCAATGTTAACCAAGGACGCCATATTGGCCAAAGAGAAGATACCTGCTGAGATAGCTGACAAAACGCCTGTCAAAAGCGTCGCATGATGTGGAACCTTATTAGTCTTTGAAACCTTTTGGAAGGTTTGAGGAAGGAAACCATCACGCGCCAGGCTATAAACCATACGGCTAAGGGCATAGGCCATTGAAATACATACCGTAATCAAGGTCATAATAGCAACCACAGAGACATAGTTGGCCGCCCAAGAAATACCGATATAGCGAAGGGCATAAGCCACAGCATCATCAACATTCAACTTGGTATAGTGAACCACTCCTGTCAAGACCAGCGAAACCACGGCATAAAGTGAAGCCACGATAATCAAGGCAAGAACGATACCTCGAGGAACGTTCTTTTGCGGCTCTTTAATCTCGTCTACTGTCATAGAGATAGACTCGAAACCAAGGAAACCAAAGAACATGAGGGAAGCACCCGCCATAATTCCTGTCTTTCCTCCATAAATTTGCCCAAAGCCAAATGGTGCAAAATCTGCCCAGTTGCTAGGATTCAAATGGAAGAGACCCACTAAGATAAAGACTGCTAAGGCTGAAAATTTGAGCACTACCAAGAGGGAGTTCAAACGTAAAGCCTGTTTAGAATTCATGAGAAGAAGAGCCGTCACCAAGACCAAGACCAAGACTGGCAAGAGGTCAATGTAAGTGCCTTGACTGGGATTGAAAGGTCCACTGATGGCTTGAGGCAACTTAAGACCAAAGCTAGCCAGTAGCCCCTTGAGGTAGGCACCCCAACCAGAGGCCACACTGGATACAGCATTCATAAAGACAATCATGGTCAACCAGCCACCCATCCAGGCAGGATACTCCCCCCAGACAGCATAGAGATAACCATAAACACCACCAGCCGATGGGTAACGTGAGGCAAACTCAGCAAAGAAAATAGCTGACATCCCAACACACACGGCTGAAATCAAGACCGAAATAATCAGGGCAGGACCAGCTAGAGTCGATGCCGCGGTACCAGTAATCGTAAAGATTCCTGTCCCAACCATGGCACCGATTCCCAGAAGGACTACATCTCTAAGGGTCAGATGTCGTTTCATCTCAGTCTGAGCGAGACCAACATCCTTTTTACGAAAAATACTCATTTTTATACTCCATTATTTGCGAAATACTCAACTATTATACCATATTTCTTGGCCTAAAAGGAGCTCTTTCTGTATTTTTATACTTTTATTGTTGAATGCTATGCCAAAAATGGGGACTCCCAGTGGTTGCTTTTTAATTTTACATACATCTCTATCAAAAGAAACTTGCTAAAGTGGCTCTTTAGCATTCATTTTTGTTTCTAAAATCCTTATCTCGAAAGAATTTTCAATTTTTAGAAAAAATATGAAAATCTTATAAATGCGTTTGATTCTTCTAATGAAAGATGTTAGAATGGGGTCATTAAAAAGGAAAAGGGGAACTTTTATGGAAAATAAAGTTCATTTTAAACTTCATAAAGTGAAAAAACAATGGGTTACCATTGCCGTATCTGGTTTGGCACTTGGTGCCTCATTGATTGGAGTTGGTGTCTCTGCCGACGAAGAAGCTGCGAATCAAGTCACCTCAGCAAGCACACCTGAGAGCGTTAGCCAAGATCCTGATCTTGTCGTCACAGAAACAACTATAGCTACGACAAAAGCTGATCAAGTCGCAACCAATAATGCAGCTGATACAACTGCTAATGTTACAACGGAAAAGCAGCCAGTCCTTAAAGAAGACCAAGCAAGTAGCACTTACAATTTGGCTAGTGGCGAAACGAGAACTGCTACTTCAACTTCAGAAGCAGCTATCACAGCCACTGACGTAAACAGTCAAACACCAGAAACTGTTGAAACATCTGTCGTTTCTGGCGGTCAATTCAAGAGCGATGCTGAGGGCAACTGGTACTACCTTAAAGACGGGAAAAATCTGACAGGTGCCCAAAACATTGACCATTTCGACCTTTATTTCCACGAGGATGGAAAGCAAGCCAAAGGTGAGATTATCACTGAAAATGGACAATCTTTCTACTATGACAAAGCCAATGGACGTAAGGTAACCAATACCTCTATCAACATCGATGGTCAAGCCTACAATGCTGATGCCCAAGGTCGTTTGACAGCAGTTCTCCCTGAAACGAACAAACGCAACCAGTTTATCGAAGATAATAACCACAACTGGTATTACCTCGGCAAAGATGGCAAACCCGTCACTGGTGCTCAGACCATTGATGGCTTTAACCTCTACTTCCACGAAGATGGTCGACAAGCTAAAAACGAAATCGTTACTATTAATGGTGATAGCTACTATTTCGATAAAGACAATGGTCGTCGTGTGACAGGTCGCCAATATCTTGATTATGCAAACCATAAATACTTTGGTTACTACTACTTCGATAAAGATGGCAAGATGGTAAAAGATGACTTTGTTACCGAGAATGGTAATCTTTACTACTTTGATGCTACTGGTAATCAACCTGATTCTCTCTTTGTCTCAGATAAATCGGGTAACTGGTACTACTTCGACAATTACAAGGCAACTAAAGGCTTCTCAGCCCCATTTGGTTTCCAAACCGAATTCCTAGACCGTAGCCAATCCGACTATAAGACAAGCGTTCAAAACCTAAACGGACAACAGTATTACTTTGATCCTAAGACTGGTATTATGGTAACCAATCGTTATGTTTCTGATGATAAAGGGAATTGGTATTACTTTGGTAAAGATGGTAAAGCGCTTCACGGTTTTCAAACGGTGGACGGCAACCTTCACTACTTCAATAATAGTGGACAACAAGTCAAAGGGGACTTCCTTTACTACGATAACGATATCTACTATCTAGATAAAGATAATGGAAATCCAGTAACTAACCAATTCGTTAATAGAGATAACTCTTGGTACTACTTCGGATCTGATGGTAAAGCCGTGTCTGGTTTCCAAACCATTAACGGTCAGAACCTTTATTTCCACGAATATGGTGTCCAAGCCAAGGGACAACTGGTTACCATTGACGGCAAAACCTACTACTTCGATCCAAATACAGGTGACAAGTGGGTTAATCGCTCACTTACCTTAAACGGTACGGTATATAACTTTGATAGCAATGGTGTGGCGACTCTTAAAACTGCTCAAACCTCAAATCGAAACCAATTTGTTCAAGGTAGCGATCAAGAATGGTACTACTATGATGCTAATGGTAAAAAGGTCACTGGTTTCCAAACCATTAACAAGGACCTCTACTACTTTAACGATAAGGGCCAACAAGTCCGAGGTGCTTTCTTTACCCTAGGTGATAACCAGTATTTCGCTAACAGCGAAACTGGTGCTGTTCTTCGCAACGCCTTTTATCATGATACATCCACTGACCATTACGGTGACTTCTCTGAAACTATCTACTACGCAGGAAGTGATGGTGCCTTCAAGACAGGTTGGTTTGAAGTTGATGGCAACCGTTACTATGGTAGCGACTATTCTGATAATGATGCCTTTAAAGGAGGTCTCTACACAGGAGTCGTCAACTCTCAGCTCTTTAGCCCAGATGGAAAACTCTTGACAAACGGTCTCTATCCTGAATTCAAGCGTACTGGTGAAAATGATTATGAACTTAAAGGCGTCTATATCACAGATGCTGATGGTAAAATCAAAGAAGGTCCTTATCAGTATGATGGCAAGATTCTTGGATCAAAATATAGTAGCGTTCGCCAATCACAATGGTCAACTTTTGACGAATGGGACATTCTTAACGGACACCTCTACCATTTCGACTCTACACCAATGACCTTCACAGCACCAAATGGTCAAAAAGTGACCACAAACGTTGCCATTGCAACAACTAACAAGGCCCTTACCTATCGTGGTGTAACCTTTAATTTTGATGCCAAGGGTATTGACGAGACAAAAGAAAAAGCCATCCACTTTGACCAATTGCAGACAGATCCTAGCGGCACAAGTTATCTCTATGAAAATGGCCAAAAGGTCACTGGCTTGAAGACCTTTGATGGCGTTAGTTACTATTTCTATGAAGATGGCCGTCAAGCCAAAGGTACAGAGGTTACAATCAACGGTAAAACTTACCAATTTGACCAATTGACTGGTATCATGACACGCAACGCCTTTTCAAAATCATACAATTATGAAGGTTCCCCACGCTATCCATACTACCCAACTCGCTACTATGGCAACGATGGAGCTGCGCTTACCGGTTGGCAAACCATCGACGGCAAAGACTACTACTTCCGAGCTAGTGGAAACCTTGAAACAGGACGTTTTGTCATAGGAGACAGAGCCTACAATGCTGATGACAATGGCGTAGTTGCTGACCGCAAGGGTGAACCTGCCTATCGCAATCGTATTGTCTACGATAAAGGTGACAACTATTACTACAATGACAAAGGTGAGAAAGTTACCGGCTTCCAAGAAGTTGACGGCAAAGTCCTTTACTTCGACGCTGATGGCAAACAAGTCCTTGGGCGCTTTGTCACAGTTGATAACTACACCTACTATTTCGATCCTAGAACAGGGGAAAGATACACGAACCGCTCTGTCCTCATCGACGGTAAACTCTATACCTTCGATAAAGATGGACATGTGGTGTGATAAGATAATATGAGATGAAACCGAGACATACGTCTCGGTTTTTTTGATACTAAAATTATAGGCTAGGAGGACTCTAGCATCCTTTCTTATTTATTAATGTTTTCTGATTATAATATTTTTATTAAATAAAAATATTACTTTTATGAATCTCTACAAAATCATAAGTAGACCTAATTTTTAAATATAATAGTACATTAATACTCGTAATATACTATTGTTATCATGTTTTTAAATTATTTTAAGTATCAAACAAAATATTTTCATTTGCGTTCTTTAATTTTTTTGACTTTTATAATAACCTCTGTTATAATCATGATATATCAAGGAGGATTAATGAATATGAATAAGAAATTATATGCCACTATTGGTCTTAGTGCTGCAATTTTAGCACTTGGGCTATCATCTACTGCGCTTGCAGATGAACAAGAAGTATCAGTAAGTCTTCCCGCTACAGAGGCTCTTGATAACACTTCTTTTGAAAACCTAGTTGTTGAAAACATCCCTGCTTCAGCCCTTGATGTCAATCTGGCTAACGAATCCGCAAGCACAGCTAATCCTGCAACTGAGGTTAACTCAGCGAGCACTGCTGTTCTTAGTGAGGAAGTAACTGCACCTAAACCAGCAATTGAAAATACAACTCCTGTAAATCTTGAAGAATCAAATTCAGTTGTAAACACACCAACAGTTGATGAACGCGTGTCAGAAGTTCGTATTCATCACATCCGTCGAACAACTGAAGCAAGTTACTCACAATTCAGCTCTCAAAAAGATGTGCTTTACGCAACGATTAAAACTCCTGCTTTCACTGAATACGACACAGCTGCTTTTGCGCCAGCAACGGTTACCGATGAAAACGGAAAAACATGGTATTTTGCTAAATACGACGACATGGTGCTTAACAATAAGAGTAATTACGGCGCACCTAAAAAAGGGATTGCTTCAAGTCCTATTATTGATGTTACCTACTTCTATGATGATGTTGATCTTGCGCCCACTGTCGAGCAACAAGCTCGTTTTGTCGATGATAAGGGACAGGAAATTGCTCCAATCCAAGTCAACATGGTTAGACGTGATATTGATTTAGCTTACTACGCCTATTTCCCTACTGCTCCTAAAACAATCCAGGCAAATGGTAAAACATATGAGCTACAATTAATTGATGACCAAGAAATTAAGTCACACAAAATTCGTATCTCAAATACTGTGACAATCACTTATGTTTACAAGGAAGTAAGTGAAGGAACAGCTGAAAAACCTGTAACACCAGTTACACCAGTTACACCAACAAGTGCTAAAAAACTTCGTCTTCCTAAAGGGAATAACGGTGTGAAAACACGTATCCCTGTTAACTACAAACACCAAACAAATTCTTCAAACCAAGGAACTACAAAATTACGTCTCCCTAAAGGGAATAATGGTGTTAAAACTCGTGTACCGGCTAAAAAGAACACTCCTATTCTTGCAGTAGACTACCTATAAGCAATAAAAAAACAAAGACTAACTAAACTCGTCTTTGTTTTTTTCATTCCTATTTAACTCAGTAGATTTTTTAAATCATATATTCCAAATCATAACTAGCATCAGAAAGAATACGTGCCAAAAATTG
Source organism: Streptococcus parasalivarius (assembly GCF_054785155.1). Classification (NCBI taxonomy): domain Bacteria; kingdom Bacillati; phylum Bacillota; class Bacilli; order Lactobacillales; family Streptococcaceae; genus Streptococcus; species Streptococcus parasalivarius. Next base: position 145,934 of record NZ_BAABOB010000004.1, on the reverse strand, counting down.
TTGTGTACGTTTTTCTTTTGGTCTGTAAAAAATGTCTTTTGGACTCCCCTCTTCAATGACATGCCCTCCATCCATGAAAACGACATGGTTAGCTACATCTCTTGCAAACCCCATTTCATGAGTCACAACTACCATTGTTGTTCCTTCATGAGCAAGTTGTTTCATGACATCCAGAACATCCCCAACTAGTTCTGGATCAAGGGCTGATGTTGGTTCATCTAATAAGATAACCTCCGGCTTAACTGCTATAGCCCTGGCTAAACCAATACGTTGTTGTTGTCCACCTGAAAGTTGTGATGGGTAGTAATCTTTAAAATCCAGAAGACCAACTTTTTTAAGTGCTTCTTCAGCAATCTGTTGCGCTTCACTTTTAGGAACTTTCCTAGCAATCACTAAACCTTCCAAGATATTCTCGATAGCAGTCTTGTTTGCAAATAAATTGTAGTGTTGGAATACAAAAGCTGTCTTCTTTCGGATATCTAAAATATCTTTCTTTGATAACTTATCCAAAGAGTAGTCCTTACCCGAAATTGTTAATTGACCTCCATCTGCTTTCTCCAAATGATTAAGGCAACGTAAGAAAGTTGTTTTTCCTGAACCTGATGGTCCCAAGATGACAACCACATCTCCCTGTTTCACTTGTAGATTAACATCAACAAGAACCTGACGATCTCCAAATGTTTTTGATATATGTTTAGCTTCTAGCATAGTGACTCCCTCTATGTAAATTGCAATTTTCTTTCTCCAAGGTTAAAGAGAACTTGAATGATACCACAAATGATTAAATATAAAATGAAGATGACAAAATAAGATTCAAAATATTGATATCCATATGCTGCTTCAACTCGTGCAATTGCGGTAATATCTTTTATCGTCATAACAAAGACAAGTGACGTTCCTTTCACAATATTGATAACTAAGTTACACAAATTGGGAAGAGCAGACTTAAGTGCCTGAGGAAAAACGATTCTCAGATAAGCTTGTCTTGTTGTTAAACCTATGGCTTGTGCAGCTTCTAGTTGACCTTTATCAACAGTTTGTAATGCTGATCGAATGATTTCCGATAAACTTCCTGTCGTCATCAAGCTATAGATAATAAAAGCATAGTAAAGCGGATTAACTTTGAAGACATCTATGTGACTCCCAATTCCCTTAAAAAATTGATTTAACAAACTAGGGAATAAACTATAAAAAAATAAAATTAACAGAATTGGAGGTGTTGCACGAATAAATGCAAGATAAACAATTGAAAAAGTCTTGACACCTCTCAACTTATAAATCTGCCCTAAAGCGAGAAATAAAGCAGGTAGAAAACTCAATAAAATTGCCACAACCATGATTCCCAGAGTTACCGGAACACCATATAAAGCCTTGATAAAGGTATCTATTATAAAAGTAATATTCATTATTTACCTCTCTTTTATACTCAATTGTTGTTCTGTTATCCTAGAAATCAACGATAGAATTAACGCTATTCCCCAATAAACAAGGGCAACAGCTGTATAAGTCTCCAAAGAATAATTTCCTAAATGGCGACTAATCAAAAGATTCCCTTTGCCCATAACATCAATAAAACCAATTGTATAAGCCAAAGCTGCATCGCGCATAAGATTAAGTATAGCTGTTGTAATATTTGGTAAAGCAACCTTAAATGCTTGAGGGGCAATAATTCTTACAAAGGTTTGTTCAGAAGTAAGCCCAATACTAAGCCCAGCTTCTAATTGTCCTTTAGGAATTGCTTGATAAGCCGCTTTAAACACTTCTGATATCATTGCTGAGAATAGGAGAACCATGGTCACAAGAACGAATATCAATTTGGACCAATTATTAATATCTAATCCCAACCACCAATTAAGAAATTCTGGAACTCCGTAAAATACCAAGAATAATAGCACAATAGGTGGGGTACAGCGTAAGATAAAAACATATCCCTTAGCTAAATTCTCCAAAGCTTTATCCTTGGAAAGGCTTGCCCAAGCAATTAATCCTCCTAATAACGACCCAAGTAAAGTCGTTAATATGATAACCAATAATGTCATTGGTAAGCCCTTTATGACTTCAGGTAATGCTCCAAAAACTTTTGAAATGTCATAATTGACCATATTTTCTCCTAACTAAACTCACTTCAGAAGCTTATCAAAACATCATACTTTTACGACGTTACAATTTACTTATTTGTCTACGTATGAGAAGACATCCTCACCAAAGTATTTTTTAGATAACTTTTCAAGTGTACCGTCTTCTTTTAGTTCCTTGATAGCCTTAGTATATTCTTTTGAAAACTCTTCGTTCTTACTATCTCGATGGAAGAGTGGATAGGTTGGAATTCCTTTATAAGGGAACCAAGTCAATTTATCTGCATATTGATGATACGCACCATCTTTATCAGTTACAGCCTTTTCAAAAGATAATTTAATATCAAAGTAAGCATCATAACGATTTTCCAAAACCCATGCATAGGCATCTGAAACTTGGAAAGATTCCGCAGATGTTAACTCGATTGGTTGATCTTTATGCTCATCGTTGTAGTCTTTGATAACATTCCACTGAGCATTTTGTGGTGAGATTGGCACCAAGCGACCATTTTGTTTTGCAAAATCAGAGATATTTTTATATTTATCTTTATCATCCTTACGAATGGTAAATCCAATAATACTTGCTCCAATTGGATCTTTAGGAATAATAAATTTTTTAGCACGTTCATCTGTGTACCACGCACCCTTAGTACCAATGTCATATTTACCTGACTCTAAACCAATCAAAAGATCATCATCACTTGTTCCAGTATATTCAAATTTGTACTGTGGAAGCTTTTTATCAATTGCCTTTAATACAGCTACCTCATAGCCATCAGAATTACCATCCTTATCAACAAAATCATAAGGAACATAGTTTTGAGTATGGGCAACTTTTAATGTTGTTACCTTTCCAGAATCTAATTTTGCTTTTTTATCTCCTGTTAAGCTACGTCCAATAACTGTAGCCCCAATAAGTGCTACAACAACAGCTCCACCAATAATCCATGTCTTTTTACTCATATTAATCTCTCCTTTTTCTTACAAAATTGCTGCTTCACGTACCCATTCAATACGCTCATGGTTAATATCACTTGGAATCGTGCAATCAGCACCAATGATTAACCCATGGGTTCCAGTATCAGCAATAATCTCCCTAACCTTTTCTTGAATAGCTTTTTTAGTTCCAGTATATAGAAGACCGTCTTTTCCATTTTCAAATCCTCCAAGAACTGTGCGACCTCTAAAAATGTTGAGACCTTTTGCCAAACTAATTCCTTCAGGACCGACCGCCCAATTAACTACCTGAGCAGGATAATCTTTAAAGAGTTCGATGTTATTACGGGCTCCTTCGTATCCGCAAATATGTAGAATATTATGTCCTTTAGCTCCATTAGCTGCTTCTAAAACCTTTAATTCACTTGGAGCAATAATTTCTTTATAAATTTCAGTGCTAACTCGCTCATCTTGAATACTTTGAACACTTAGGTAAATACCATCAGCACCTGCTTCTTCAATCACCCTCTGACTAAGACTCGCAATGTCTTCGCCAATAACATCTAAAACATGCTTCAAAACTTTTCGGTTTTCCACAATGTAATCTGCGATAAGATCATCGCCACCTGAAACTTTTCCAACTAACCATTTTAAATAAGTGACCGGAGCGAAGATATTGTAAATTGCAACAATATCTTCAGGAAAATCAGCAATCAGACTTTTAACAAGTTCGACTTGTGCAGAAATCCAAGGATGATTTGCACCTAAAGGTTCAATCGTTTGCAAATCACTAATTGTCTTAAAATCTTTAAAAGCAGGCTGTGGGTATGCAAAGAAACCATCACTCATCAATTTAACAAAATCAGGTTTGACTTCTGCAATAAATTTTTTATGACCAGCCTTATTCTTATCAATAATTCCTGGATTTTCAAAACCATGTAACCACTCGTCTTCAGTCGTAAAATGATGCCAAAATCCTACTGGAACACGATCGACACTTTCTCCACGAAATGCTTTCAAAACTAACTCTCTTTTTTCTGACATAAGAATCTCCTTTTCTTTTATCCTAAAATCAACAACTCAATGAATTCACCTAAAATACTATAATCTCTTATTATCATTGGTTGCTTCAAAACTGAATGACATTATCTTATCAGAGATTATCACATCCGAAAAATAAAGAAATGTTATCCCTAGCCATAAATAAAATTTATGATATAGTAATCTAAATTACGTTAAATCCTATTGTTACTTCTTTTAAGCATATATGCCTACATAGTATTATTACCATCAGCTATAAGTAATTCTTAACACCAAGATAGAGAATTACTATCACAAACATAATTTAGTCTCTAGTCTTCCTGGAGAATCACTTCTCTGACTAACTTTGCTATAATAGTCTCAAACAAATAAAAGGAGATTTTCTATGACATCCTTATACGATTTTACAGTTTCAGATCAAGCTGACCAACCCGTGTCTCTCCAGGACTATAAGGGCAAGGTCGTCTTAATCGTCAATACAGCAACAGGATATGGTTTGACGCCACAATATCAGGGCTTGCAGGAACTTTATGACAAATACAAAGACCAAGGTTTCGAGATTCTTGATTTTCCTTGTAATCAGTTTATGGGACAGGCACCTGGTAGTGCTGAAGAAATCAATAGCTTTTGCACCCTTAATTACCATACGACCTTCCCTCGTTTTGCCAAAATCAAGGTCAATGGTAAGGAAGCAGAGCCACTTTTTGATTGGCTTAAAAAAGAAAAATCCAGACCCCTTGGGGCTAGAATTGAATGGAACTTTGCTAAGTTTCTGATTAACCGTGAAGGTAAAGTCGTAGAACGCTTTTCTTCCAAAACTGATCCACTAAAAATGGAAGATGCTATCAAAGTTCTTCTTAATAACTAAAAATAAAACGAGAGTAAAACTAGAACGACAATCTCTGACTGTCGCTAGTTCTGCTCTCGTTTTCTGCGTTAAGAAAAATAGTATAGAAAGAAATTTCGCTTTATTTTAGAACAAAGCTGTCAATGCTGTAATCAATCCAAAGATGATACCTGGCGCATTTGCAGCAGCAAGGGGAAGGTCACGTTCTTTTTTAAAGAGACCATAGTAAACCCAAAGGCTACAGTTGATAGCCGCTACCAAAGGTTGGATAAAGTTTCCTTTATGACCAGACAAATTGTCCATGATTTGTGGTACGTAAGATACGTACATCATTACTGACATAAAGGTTGCTACCCAACCAAGGGTTTTCATTTGTTTATCTGACATTCGAGACTCCTCTTTTATAAAATTCTTTTGCCTTGAACCTGATGATAAGATTCTCAAGACATGTTTTAATGCACTAGAATTAAAACAGTGTCTATCTTACGCTTTTACAATAGAGAATTCAAGAATTTTGGGGCAATGTTAATAAGATGTAAACTATCACAAGATTGTGATTGGTCACAAGATTGTGATAGTGAATTTAGTCTCTTATGTAGCGTTTTCATAAGAAAAAAAAGACCTTTTTAAGAGGTCAATTTTTCATAATATTATCTTTTGATCCTTAGAATAATAGACTCTTTATGATTGATTATAACGAAATCATTCAGCTAAGAGTACTTCTTTGATGGTTTGTTTTTGGAGTTTTCTGTTGGATAGATAAAAGAGGCTTTCATAAACCACCCCAAAACCAATCAAAGTCCAAAAGCACACATTCCAGTCAAAGTTGTGCTCAATCTTTTCAGGTACCGTGTCTTTGATCACACCAATCAAGATTTCCATGATGCCATATTGATAAACCGTTCCAAGAATGAATCCTAGATAAGCCCAGAAACGATAGGGAGCGAGAATATGACTTTGGCATTCACGATCGGTGTAGCCAAAAGCCTTCATCAAGGCTAAGGTTTCGCGACTTTCTGAGACCACAATCCCCAATGACAAAAAGAGAATCGAGAAAGAAAGAATCAGGCCAATCATAATCATCATGGTTTGGATGATGTCATCTGTGTAGTCCCTTAGGCCAAAGGACAATTGAACCATGGCTGCAAAACACATGGAGCCAAAGACCACAAAAAACAAGATCGATTTTCTCCCCAAAATCAGCGACGAAGACAGCTCTTTTAGGAAGGATTTCTCTTTCTTAGGAGCCCTCTTTCTCCTTTTGACCTTAATCGGTGTTGGAGATTTTTTCAATAAGCGAAGGGCCGGCGTTTGTAGTTGTCTTCTAGCATAGCCAATCGCAAGGACCATAAAGAAGGTCGTTGGCAGCATCACCAAAGCGAACAAGAGCTGCCAGTGAAAATGAATGGTAATGTCTGGCAGAATCCCCTTCTCATTGCGAAAGTCATAAAAATGACCCATCATTAGAAAAGACGCGAAATAGCCAAGAAGTGCTCCAACTCCAAAACTGAGTCCAAAAGCCCAAAATCGTTTCGCCAACTGGCCATTGCTATAGCCTAAAGCCTTTAAAATCCCTAATTGTTCCTTGTGGTCATCGACAAATTGTTTGATATAAAAACACATGAGAAGGATCGATGTCAAGGACAAGACAACCCCACTGACCATGGCCACCATCCAAGATAGCGAAACCTGGGCATCATAATAGGTCGTAATCATCGGATTGGTTTTAGAAATCTCCAACGGCTCGATATCAAGGTAAAAATTCAAGAAAAGATTGGCTACAAAGACGGCACAAGTCCCAATAATACTGACGACAACTAATTTTCGAATATCTTTTACTGAAAACATGGCTTACCATCCAATCTCATAGGCAGTCTGAGGCTGATCGTTGATCACAACTTGGGTAATCTTGCCACTATTGACCCGAATGATTGTTCTGGCCATATCCGCAATATTTTGGTTATGAGTCACCATAATTAAGGTAAAGCCCAACTTTTCCTTCAACTTCCAGATATAGTCGAGAATCTTGCGCCCTGTTTCTTCATCCAAGGCCCCCGTTGGCTCATCTAAGAAAAGAATATCTGGCTTTTTGGCCAAGGCACGAGCAATGGACACTCTCTGCTGTTCTCCACCAGATAATTCACTTGGATACTTGTCCAGCTTATCGCCAAGCCCCAAATCCTCGATGATCTGCAAAAAATCATGATTGCTTGCCAGATCAGCTCCCATCTTAACATTCTGTCTGACCGTGAGATTCGGTAATAAATAATACTGCTGAAAAATAAAGGCAATCTTCTCACGTCTGAAAGCTGTCAATTGAGCATCCGTGAGTTGAGACAAATCCTGCCCTTGAATGAGGATATGCCCCTCGTCTAACTTTTCTAATCCTGATAATACGTTTAAGAGAGTGGACTTTCCTGATCCAGAAGGACCTAGGATAACCACATCATCTTGGTCTTGAATCTGGAGATCAATCCCTTTTAAAACCTTTGTTTGGCCGTAACTTTTGTGAACATTTTCTAGTTGAATCATTTCTTTCCTACCATTTCTTTGATGAGAGATTGACAAACTTCTGTCAATAAACCAATCACTTCTTCCATGCTGAACTGATAAATACCAGAAGCAACCATAGAGGCCATTCCGTGTGAGTAGATAAATAAATGCTGGTACAAGCGACTAGCCTCCTCTAACGTCAACGGATAGTCTGCGACAATCGATTCCAGAACCAATTGGTAGCTATGATCCTTCATGGGAAGAAAATCTTGAAAGCGACGAATCGGATCTTTGCTAGGATTTTGGAAAAGCAACTGAAAGAGTTGGGGCTCTTTTGAAGCGAACAGGATATAAGCAATCCCGACAGAACGGAAGGGCTTCTCATCTTCTAAAGCCTTTCGTATATACTCCACCACTACCATTTCCGCAGCACCTATAACCTCTGCTTGTAACTCAGCCATATTAGCAAATTGCCCAAAAATGACCCTTGGCGTGGCTCCCAGTTTCTCCGCTAATGCTCGAGCTGTCAAACTAGCCAGGCCCTCTTCTCTCACCAATTGTAAAGCTGTCCCAATCATAGTCTCTTTACTAAATTTAACCTTTGGTGGCATAAGACTCCTTTCGCGCAACAGTTGTTACGCAACATATGTTGCATAAAGAATACCATAACAAATTAAGACTTGTCAAGAAAAATTCGTAAAGTATAAAACAAAAGACCAGCCCACTAATACAAGTGAGGGTGGTCTACTAATAACTATTCTAAGGCAAATCATTTCCCGCCGCCAAGTAGATTTGGTACCATTCCTTGCGCGTTAGGCTGACTGTTGCTGCTTTCCCTGCTTCAAGGACATGCTGGGGTTTGGTCGTTCCGATGACTGCCTGCATCTTACCCGGATAGCGGAGGACCCAAGCAAGGGCGATGGCTGTCGGAGTGACCTGATATTTCTTTGCTAAGTCATTGAGGACATGATTGAGGGCCGCAAACTCTTCCTTGCCGACAAAATTCCCCTTGAAATAGCCATGCTGGAGGACAGACCAGGCTTGAATCACCGTATTGGTTAAGCGACAATATTCAAAGACACTACCATCTCGCACAGCTGCTTTTGGCCCTTCCATGTTGACATGAAAACCAGCTTCAAAGCTTGGTGTAAAGGCGGCACTCAACTGCAACTGGTTGACCTTGAGTGGTTGTTTGACAGCTGTTTTGAGCAATTCCATCATCATAGGATTTTGATTGGACACCCCAAAATGACGGACCTTGCCCGCTTGCTCCAAGTGATCAAAAGCTGCCGCCACTTCTTCCGGCTCCATGAGGGCAGCCGGTCGGTGAAGGAGGAGACTATCTAAGCGCTCGATCTGCAGACGCTCGAGGATGCCATCGACGGAGTCCAAAATATAGTCCTTAGAAAAATCAAAATAGGTAAAGCCGTCTTTGCGAATCCCACACTTGGACTGGATCCACATCTGATCCCGAAGATCTGGACGGCGCTTGAGAACCTTCCCCAGCAGGACCTCACACTGGCCATCGCCATAGATATCTGCCAGATCAAAAGTGTTAATCCCAATCGACAAGGTTGCCTCCACCAAGGCCTCCACCTCATCTTCACTCATCTGACTGATCCGCATCATCCCAAGGACAATCGTGGACAGACGCTCATTTTCAGCAAACTCAATATACTTCATCTCTGCCTCCTTTTCTGTATCTCTATTGTAGTGAAAAGGGTTGCAAACCACAAGTTTTAGCTTTCATTTACAATTTATCTACGAACTGGTCTTAAAATCGAAAAATAACAGGATTTCTCAACCCTGCTACTTTTTTGTCTTATCATTATGATTTTGTTCAGCCAGTAAGTAGCCTACTTGCAAGCCGACTGACTAAATTAAAGTGATTATTTGTCGCCAAAAACTTTGAAACGACCTTCTGTTTGGATGTCTTTATCTCCTGCTGGTGCAACGATTTGACCAAATGGTGCTTGAGCACGGAGCTTCCAGTTAGCTGGAATGTCATATTTTTCAGCTAATTGTGCATCAACAAGTGGGTTGTAGTGTTGTACATTCATGCCGATATTCTTCTCAGCCAAAGCCAACCATGTCGCATAAAGGGCGATTCCATGACCTTGCTCTGACCAAATTGGGAAGTTTTCAGCGTAAAGTGGGAATTGCTCTTGAAGGCCTTTCACTACATCTTGATCTTCGTAGAAGAGGATTGTTCCCTTAGCTTGAGCAAAACCTGCCAAACGTTCTTTTGTTGCCTCAAAAGCTTCTGCTGGCGTTACTTTTTCAAGCTCTGAATAAGCGATTTCATTCCAGAAAACATCTGACTCTTCATCCAGCAAGATCACCACACGTGATGTTTGTGAGTTAAAGGCTGTCGGTGTGTTAAGAACAGCTCCTTGAATGGTTTCAATCAATTCTTGGTTAGAGAGCCCAAGGTCTTTTCCTAATGCGTAGATAGAACGGCGTTTTGTTTGTAAGTCTGTAAAGTAGGTCATAGTTATTCCCTCTTTCTTTGTGATGAATGTTAATTGTTAAAATTGTTAAGTTTATTTGTAATAACTTTGATTACAATAACTATTATATAGATTCTTAATGTAATGTCAATAGTTACGACTAAAAAATCACTAATTATCAATATTTTTTCTCACTCGTGTCGAAATTCCATCTTTATCCTCAACTGTCACCTCATTAGAAGATAACCATTTGACCTCTGCTCCACGATTGTTAGCACGTTCTGCTATGCCAATCAAGTCGTCCTTGTTTGCCACTTCAACGACGTAGTAAGCAAGACCCGGCATATCTTTGCCTCGTTTGGACAAGTTTTTTCCGCCCCATTCGTTGACTGCTAGGTGATGGTGGTAATCACCTGAAGCAATCCAACTAGCACTTGGAATGGTAAACTTATCTACCAGCTCCAAAACATCCTGATAGAAAATCGTTGCTAGCTGACTATCTTTGACCGATAAATGAATATGCCCCATACGAGTATCCTTAGCTATCACAAATGGATCAACCTTGCGTCCCATCTCGTAAATTTCTTGAGCTGATAGTTCTTCTGTTACACCAACGATGCGACCATCCTCACGAATATCCCATTCAGCAACAGGCTTGTCTCTATAGAGCTCAATACCATTGCCTTCAAGGTCTTCCAAATAAAGGGCTTCACTATAACCGTGGTCAGCTGCACCGACAAATGGATAATCTAGCTCAGCAATATGTTTGAAAACATCTGCCAAATCTTCACGAGACGGCAACAAAATCGCCATATGGTAGAGACCATAACTTGACTTGACCGCTTGCTCATGAATGGTTTGAATCAAGTGGACCAAGGGCTTGTTTCCCGCTCCTAAAACAACTTCTGTTTCCGTTTGGCTTAGGATTTCAAGTCCAATAATCTGTGTATAAAAGGCTGTCTGACGTGCCAAGTCCTTCACATTGAGTACCGTCTCTGCGAGGTAAATCTTACTATTGTAGTCGTATGTCATATGTTTTTCTCCTTTGTTGTAATCATTTATATGACATTATTATACTCAGTTTCATTGTAATGTCAATCATTACAACATAGAGTTAAAAAGAAACCGAAAAACTTTCGATTTCTTATAGTTTAAAATCTAAAAATCAAGCTCCAGCTTCTTTCCAGTTGGCCTTAGCATCCTTTAAAATACCAGCCAAAGTTTTCTTTTCGAGTTCTTTTTCCATTGCCAGTTGAACGTCTTCTAGGCTCTGATCCAAAATCCCATGGATATTACGTCCTACTGGACACGCTGGATTAGGATTGTCATGAAAACTAAAGAGTTTGCCACTTGGACCGATGCTATCCACCGCACGATAAACCTGCAAAAGGTTAATCTCCTCTGGTGCTTTGGCTAATGTGGCTCCTCCACTTCCCCTTTGAACTGAAATCAAGTCTGCTTTCTTCAGTTGCGACAGGGTTTTGCGGATAATAACTGGATTAACCCCCACACTACCTGCCATTAAATCACTGGTTAGCTTAGTTTCATTTCCCTTATTTTGTGCTATAAGGGTCAAAATATGAACAGCAATGGTAAAGCGACTTGGAATTTGCATATCAAGAACCTCTCATTAATCTTTTTCTTTTCAATCAATTATAACAAAATCAACGTTGTAAAACAAGGAGTTACAACAAGATAAAGTGTTAGTCTTACACTAAAAAAATAGAGCCATCGTAGACTCTATTCTTTTGTATTTGATAATAACTAACTAGACTAATAATACATAGTATTCTAGCCTATTGAGGTTCTAGATTGGTCTTTTGCTTCTTACGAACACCTTGTCCTTCGATATGTTGTTTGATTAGTTCCACTACTTCATCATTGGTTGGTAAATCCGAGTGTTGGGCATCTTCACCTGTAACAGTGATTTCAGTATAACTTTTTGCCTGATTCTGATAGATATATTTCCCAGCGGACACACTAGCATCAGGAACCAGCTCGTCCGAATCATAGGTGATGGTTCCCGCTACCGAATAGACATGTAGCGTAGACGGAATATTCTCCTTAGCAGCTATAAAGTCTGCTAGCATGACCGATTTATTTTTAATATTGGTTTCAGTGAAATTATAGGGCGTTCCGATAGTCATCAAAGAATTTATCTTGACATCGTAGTCGCGAAGATAATTTTCGATAAATGCCGTATAAATTAAGCCTCCATTTGAATGTGCCAACCCTTTAAAATTATTGAAATTGTATTTATTCTGCAGAGCTTCAAATGCCTGATTCATCATCTTGGTTTGTTTCTTGATATTGTTATAGCCATCTTTGTTATTCTCAAATCCAATAACAATGACTGGCTCGTTATCCTTATCCTTGATTTTACCCTCAAAGGTGATACGCCCATTGTTCCAAACCTTAACCTTGAGGAGGCTATGCTTGACACCACGACGGTCTTGATTGAGCTTACGTACTAGGCCATCAAATCTATTTTCCGTAGCGGAGCTCCCCGGAATCATGATAATGGGAGACAATTTTGAATTATAGAAAGTCTCTATTTCCTTGACATTTTTCCTAGTCCAACTATAGGATGGGACGGCTAGCCCAATGAGAAAAAAAGAAACAAGGATAAAGACCAACTTAGTTTTTTTATTTAGTTTCAATGCTCTCTCCTTCCTCTTTTAGACCGTGTTGTACTTTATTAGACAGACGCACAAATGGAATAAAGATAACAATGTCGACTGCAAAACAGAGCAGACTAACAGCAAGAGCTCGTAAACTACCCCCAGTTCCGATAAAGGCGAAAAGAAGACTTGGTGTACCATCTGGAACCGGATAAACCGCAGCTGGCATAAGATGAATAGTCAAGGCCACCGCAGCAATGCCCATATTGATCATAGGTGCCAGTAGGAAAGGAACCAGATAAACTAAATTAAGCAAGACTGGTATCCCCACCATAAATGGAGCCCCATTGTTAAAGAGACTAGGAAAGACACTTAGAAGACTCACCTTCTTATCCTTATAACTGGTTGATGCTAAAAGCAGAGCCACCAAGAGGGCTAGCCCTGAGCCAATGCCAGCAACCAAGCCATAACTATGATAAAGATTTGTTAGTGTGTAAAGGTGGGGAAGCCCAGTCGTCGTATGATGGGAAACAGCATAGGTCAAATTTTCCAAGGCAAAACTATCATCGGCAATTGAATTTAGGGCAAAAGCCTGACTATTTCCAATCCAAGCAGAAAAAGTGTTCAAAAGTCCCATCATAAAGGTTGAGAACAGGTGATTATCAGTTACAGTAAAGGTAGAGGTAACCTGCCTAATCGTCAGAAAAACATTATCTTGCTCTCCAATCACAAAGAGAATGTTAAGTCCAATAGCTAAAATGAGTGACAAAAAAATGGGACGGACGGTCTTTGGTTGATAAATATAGTCCTTGTCCACAATCTGATCATCACTAGCTCTTGAAAAGCGAAAAATCTGGCCAACCAGATAGCCCACAAAGATAGCCAACATAATGTTGATTGAAGCCGGTAAATTGATGCGAGTCAAAACACCATCATTTAGCGGTGACAGCAACAGCTCCTGCGATCCTATAATTAAGCTAACCAAAAGGGAAGTCACACCAGCTGTACCAGTACTTCTACCATAGTGACCAGCTGTGTATTTTCCTGCAAAGTAAGTTGATAAGGGCCCGGCTAAGCCACCAAGAAAGTTGGAAAGATTAATGAGCACCTGCCCAGTTATCTTAAAGGCCGGTAACCAGTCAGAAACTGAAAACAATTGGTTAATATAACCAAGCTCCGAAAAGACAGATAGTGAAATCACCCGAATAATTCCTGAAAATAGGAAAAAGGGAAAGAGCGAAACCAAGGTTTTTTGCGTAATTTGGACGAAGCCTCGCTCACGAAACCAGAGAAACCTCTGGACTAAATAGTTTGTCATAAAAGACTCCTAGTAAAAGGCAAAATAAACTTTACATTCAACGTTTTTCTTCATTATAACACAAAGAGAGAGGCCTTACCTTAATCGTGGGTTAAAGCACACACTATCAGAATCTAGTCACCACCATTTTCATGATTTCTTGAAAAATTTAAGAAATATTTGAGAATTTCTTGATGTTTATTTAATGACTTTATACTACAATAAAGATGAAAAGAAAGCGGTATCAAATAAGCGAAAGGAGACTTATCATGAAAAAGGTACTTGAGGTCAGACATCTGACTAAACGTTACGGCCAACACCTAGCACTCGACAATGTAAACCTGACCTTAGAAAAGGGTGAGGTCTATGGCCTTATCGGAAGAAACGGGGCAGGTAAGACAACACTGATTAAAGTCATCACTAAACTCATCCGCCCTAGCCAAGGCAGTGTTTCCCTCTTCCACTCTACCTCCAAATCAGAGTGGACTCACGCACTGAAACGTGTTGGTTCTGTGATTGAAACACCAGTTGCCCTGAATCATCTCAATGCACGTCAAAACCTACGTTACTACTGCAAGATTCATCACGTTCCAAATCCTGACAAGGTCATTGATGAAATCCTTGATACAGTTGGACTTGGACACACTGGCAAGAAAAAATTTCGTAGTTTCTCACTGGGTATGAAGCAACGTCTAGGTATCGCTATTGCACTGATTGCAAAACCAGACCTACTTATTTTAGATGAACCGATTAATGGTCTCGACCCAGTTGCTATCAAAGAATTCCGCCAAATGATTAAAAAATTGAGCGAAGAGCAAGGTATGACAGTTCTCATCTCTAGCCATATCTTGTCTGAACTCTATCAAGTTTCAACCCGCTTTGGCATTATTGATCACGGTCACATCATCCGTGAAATCACTAAGGACGAATTCGAACATCTCAGCGAAGACTATATCGTTCTTAAAACTAACCAATTAGCCCTGGCTAGTCGCATTCTCCAAGACCAACTCCATCAACACTTCAAAGTGGTTAACAGCGACAATGAAATTCATATTTTTGACAAATCCCATGTTATAAAGGCAATTGTCAAAGAGCTGGTTAAACAAGAAGTTGACATCGATGAAATTTACTACAAACGTCAAGACTTAGAAAACTACTTCACACAACTAGTAGATTCAGAAAGGAGGTAGAGCCATGTTACACACTATTCACGCCGATTTCTATCGACTCTTCCGTTCTAAAGGATTTTGGATTTCTGAAATTCTCCTAGCCCTAAACATTATTTCTGGTGTCCTATTGGGAGTCACAGGGCATGTAGGCGTAGAAACTGGGGCAAAACAAGCCGTTAAAAGCGCCTCTTCGTGGACTGGTGTCGGATCACTGATTAATTACTCTAGTAGTATCTCCATAACAGTCCTCTTCACTTTAATTGTGGTCTCTATCATTTTGGGTGTTGATTTAGCACAAAAATTGTACAAGAATAATCTCACCTCTGGCATTTCACGGAGCGGGTTCTTCTTCGCCAAGGCAACCGTCATTGTAGCTATCACTTTAGGACAACTCCTCCTGTCTTACGGCCTTGCCTTTGTTCTAGGTACTCTTTGCCACGGTCTTGGAACTGTACCTGATCACTTTGTTAGAAACTTTGCCTTAACTTTCCTTCTCCAATTCTTGTGTAATCTAGCTTGGGTAAGTCTGACCACGGTTGCCCTCTACCTCACACATTCTATCGTGACAACCTTTGTGACTTACACCCTTGGTTTAGTAGCTTTAACCGTACCAGCAGCAATCTTCCCTAAAATAGAAATTTTGAAATACTTGTCACTCAACTTTAATTACAGCATGACTGCAGATAAAACTATCATTCAAAATACTGCAATCGTGGCAGTAGGATTCATCCTAGCATTCACAGCTTTGGGCTTGATTACCTTTGAAAAACAAGACTTATGAGAACAAAAATAACATCGTGCACGCGCGCGATGTTATTTTGATTCTGTGACTTCAAATCCGTTTCTCTCCGGAGGTGCGAAACAATTCATATTTTTGATGTAGAAGTGTTTGTTTACTTTGAAGATATCTATTTTATTTACGAGAGTTTGTATAAATTCATGGATTCTTTCAAAATCTAAAATATAAAAAAAGTCACCAACAAAAGTTGACGACAACTAAAAAAGAGGACCAATGTCAGTAAGGGTTCTTTACAGCCTGAAGCTGAAGGTAGCACCGCACCCGTACCAGAAGTTGGTACCTTTAAACGCTCTGTTACCAGTCATCCTACGATATCCTCTCAATATTTTTATTCTATCACTGAAAGCAAATAGAATCAAGAAAAGCAGTATGAATAATGTTACTTTCTATATTTTAAAAGAATTCTAGAATCAAAGATTTTTTGCTAAATCAAATCGGTGGTTGAGTTGTTTTCCGAAATTATTTTAACCTCACTGTTAAATAAAACCATTCATTCTCATAGGCCAAATGTAACTCACCCGATAAGACTTGGACTAAGTGTTCGGTGATATAAAGTCCTAGTCCAGAGGAATCTTCGGTGTCTGACAGGTTTTCAGAATAAAAGCGGGTCGTTAGTTGATCAAGATGCTGGATCGGCTGTTGTACCATATTACTAACTGACAAATAAATACCATCATCCTTTTTCTGCAATGTTAGTTGAGCTTGAGTCTTACCATGTTTTAGAACGTTACTGACAATATTCTGAAATAGCCGTTCAAAAATATCTGGATCCATTTCGCATTGGATATCAGGGGTTACTTGAATATTTAGTGTAATCCCTGTCTCTTGAAACATGTCATAGTAAGGCAGGATAGACTTAACCACAAGTTGAGAAAAGTCCACATCTTGAAATTGTGGTTGGATGGCCCCCTCTGTTAATCGTCGATATTCCAACAAGGCTTCCAAACGCTTTGAAACAGTCAGTAGATTTTTAGAAATCTTCTCCATAGCCATGTCATCTTCACTACTACTTCGAAGACTTTGCTGAGCATAGCCGCTCGCTACTGTCAGTGGTGTTCGTATATCATGGGCAATATTACTGATAGCCATGTCCATGGTTTTCTTTTCTTGGAGAGCGACAAGCTTAGTCTTTTCAATTTGGGTAAAAAGAGACTCAATCCGATTCGTTAGGGTAACCAATGATTTTGGCTGGTTTTTCAAAGTAATTCGTCGATGGCTTTCTTCAACTAGCTTTTCTTCAATCTGCTTTGAGAGAGATTTTACAGCCAAATAGTAACGAACTAGACAGGTAGTCGCTCCCAGAAGAAGTCCTATCAATACAATAAGCAGTCCTTCCATCAGTCTTCTCCTTTAAGTCGCACACCTAAGCCCCAAATAGTTTCGATATACTCCGTACCCGCATCCACTTGGGCTAGTTTCTTACGTAGATTACTCAACTGTGCATTCAATGTATTATCACATGACAAATAAGGGGCTTCCCAAACCGTCTCATAAAGGTCCTCTTTAGTAAAAATTTTCTTTGGATTTTGAAGGAGTGTGTGGAAAATTTGAAACTCTTTCTTACCCAAACGAATGACTTTTCCCTGACAGGAGACTTCAAAACTGTCTGGGTTTATCGTGATATTTTTGACTTGATAGATGTTATCAGGCTTACTACTTCCCTTGCTGTGTTCACGTAGTTGAACCGAGACACGCGCATAAACTTCTTCAAGATCAAAGGGCTTAACGATATAATCATTTGCACCATCAAGTAAGTACTGGCTAATCAAGTGCTTGTCACCCAAGGCTGTCAGCATAATGACAGGAATAGAGCTTCTTTGCCTGATAAACTTAAGCACTTCTTCGCCACCCTTACCCGGTAACATGATATCTAGGAGAACCAAATCAATCTCTTGACTTTGAAACAAAAGCTCTCCTTCGGTCCCAGAGTAAGCTTGGATAATATCATGTTCTTCAGAAAACAAGTTAAAAAGAATATTCTGGATATCCTCATTGTCTTCAATCTGTAAAATACGTGCCATGTCTTAATCCTCCAATGATACTACCAATTGTATACGCTCACTTTTTCTTTCATCTTAACAAAAAGCCAAATTAATGACAAGGCGCATTATGAGTTATTGATAGCATAAAAGGAAAAATAAAAACCGTAAGCCTCCACTTCCGAGACTTACGGTCAATTATTTATTAAGCAAAAGTCGTTACATCAGAGGCATCCAGACGAACAGACTCAAAGCCTTCTTCATTGGCTTTCCCAAGAGCAATGAGCAAAACTGGTACATGACGGTCTTCATCAAGTCCAAAGGCTTTGGCGAGACCTTCTTTTTTATAGCCACCAATGGCATTAGTATCGTAACCATAAGAACGAGCGACCAACATCAACTGCATAGCAGCAAGGCTAGCATCAATGTGGACAATTTCATTCATCATTTCTCGAGGAGCATTTTCATACATTGGTACAATGCTTGACAGTTGTTTTTCTTTGACTTCTTCAGGCATTTTTCCTTGAGCAACAGCCTTACCGTAGATATCTTCAGCTCTTTCTTGGCTCTTCAAATCGGCAAAAATAAGGACCATGGCTGAGGATGTTTCATTTTGCACACCATTGTAGCTGACGAAAGGTGTCAATTTTTCCTTGCCCTCTTCGCTATCAACGACGACAAAACGCCAAGGTTGCATGTTGACTGATGATGGTGCTGTAACAGTCTTATCTAGGATTTCCAACAGTTCTTCTCGCGGAATCTTAACAGATGGATCAAAATTACGAATGGAACGACGGTTATATACGATATCTGAAAAATCATTGCTCACTACAGGCATCTTATGTCTCCTTTTTTTGATTAAATGAAAATAATATAATCAAAATTATAACACAAGACAATTGTTATCAAAAATATTTGCTACAGACGACTAAAGATTAGTTTCCTTGAGTCCCAGACGTTTCACTTCAGATGAATAGTAAACCATAATCGTAATCAAGCTAATAGTGATTAGCCAGATTGACTTAAGGTGCACAAAATGCATCAGAACCGCTGAGACGATAGCACCAACGACAAAGCTTCCTACGATAAAGCTATAATTGACAGCCTGACGACGATATTCTCTCTGATCACCACTTCCCTGAATGGCATAATAGAGGGCCGTTAACATCCTTCGATAATTTCCTGATGTCATAAATATCACGAAGGGATGATTCTCAATCTGACTGCCAGTAAAAGTCTTCATCATGATACCTGCAGAAAAAGCGATAATCGGGAGCTCAATCAAGGCATTTGAAGGTAGAAAAGGCAGGATAGCTGTCATCACACAAAGTGGAAGAAGA
Organism: Streptococcus parasalivarius; assembly: GCF_054785155.1. NCBI lineage: Bacteria > Bacillati > Bacillota > Bacilli > Lactobacillales > Streptococcaceae > Streptococcus > Streptococcus parasalivarius. Next base: position 126,887 of record NZ_BAABOB010000004.1, on the reverse strand, counting down.
CCATAAACACGCCAGTAAGCATTCTTACGCTGGTCTTTAAACCACATGCCAAAAAGAAAGCCTAAAGAAAAGAATAGGATTGAAAAGCAACGCAACAAGTTATAGTACATACTACTGTTCTGCCAGTCAGCGACCAAGAGAAGGATATTCCCAGTCTGTGTAGCAACCAAACTATGATAGTACATATGACAAAAGACATCCAAAGCCCCTCCCGAGAAACTCAACAAATTAGCCATCAGACGCGTATTTTGAGGAAGAAGGTTCCGAGATTCCATAGCATAACTTCCCTTCTAATAGTAATTGATATGATAGTCTTATTATAGCAAATTCGGGCACACACATTATAAAAAACAACCCTCATGAGTTGCTTCTATCCTATTAAAAATTAACTGTATCAGGATCATCCTGAGTTTTAATCCCTTGAATCTTATCCAAGACTGCCATATCTTCCTCTGACAAATCAAAGTCAAAGATATCCAAGTTGGCTTCAATATTTTTTGGTGTCACTGACTTAGGTAGTGGCAAGAAACCTTTTTGAAGGCTCCAACGTAGGGCAACTTGAGCAACAGATTTTCCGTTACGTTCAGCCACTGCTTCAACGTCTTCATTTCCAAAAATGCTACCAGTACCTAGTGGACTGTAGGCTTCAAGAAGAATGTCACGCTCTTGGCAATAGGCAACCAAATCTTCTTGGGAACAACCTGGAGCCAAGAGAATTTGATTGACATGTGGCACAATTTCAGCCGTTTCAAGGAGAGCATCAAGGTGATGCTGCATAAAGTTAGACACACCGATAGCACGCACCTTACCATCTTTGTAGGCTTCTTCCATTGCCTTCCAAGCACCTGCATTGCCAACCTTCCAAGCATCATTCTCACGAAGAGCCTTTGGATTAGGCCAGTGGATGAGCAAAAGATCCAAATAATCCACACCTAGTCTTTCAAGAGACTCGTCGATAGAGGCCTTAGCCAATTCGTAATCGTGCTTGTCATTCCAGAGTTTAGTCGTTAGGAAAATATCCTCACGAGCCACATCACTATCAGCAATCGCCTTACCTACAGAGACCTCGTTACCGTAGATTTGTGCTGTATCGATATGTGTGTAACCCGCCTTAAGTGCGAAACTAACGCTATTGTAGGCTTCTTCCCCTTCTGGAATCTGCCAAGTCCCAAAACCAATTTTAGGAATCGTAACGCCATTTGAAAGTGTATATGTTTCCATCCTGTTCTCCTTTTCAAGTTGTAACAGAATTATCTTAAAAGATATCAGATAAAAATGCAAAGATTTGCTATGGCTATGGAAAAACTCCAAATGGTAGTTTATGACCAGATGGAGCTCCTATTCCTGATGATTAATCTCTATCGTCATAGCCTTTTGGATGGCTAGAATGCCATGCCCAGGCACTTTCGATGATTTTTTCGATATTGTCAAATTGTGGTTTCCAGCCAAGTACTGTACGAGCCTTTTCAGAGGATGCAATCAATGTATCTGGATCACCAGGACGACGATCAGCTTTCTCAGCTGGAATTTCTTTACCAGTAACCTTACGAGCTGCTTCAAGGATTTGGAGATTTGAGAATCCTGTTGAAGAGCCTAAGTTGAAGGCTGTTGACTCATTGCCCTTGCGGAGATATTCCACTGCCAAGAGGTGAGCATCCGCTAAGTCGAATGGATGCACATAGTCACGAACATTAGTACCATCTGGAGTATTGTAGTCGTCCCCAAAAATCATGATTTTCTCACGAACACCTTGAGCCACTTGGAGAATAATTGGCAAGAGGTGGGTTTCAGGACCATGATCTTCACCAATCGAACCATCAGGTTTGGCTCCCGCCACATTAAAGTAACGAAGAGGAACATACTTGATACCGTAGGCTTGGTCTGACCACTTCATGATGGTTTCCATCATAAGCTTGCTTTCACCATAAGGATTGATTGGGTTTTGTGGTGTGGTTTCAAGGATTGGAATTTCCTCAGGAATACCATAAGTCGCAGCTGTTGATGAGAAGACAATGTATTTGACACCACATTCGTTCATGACCTCAAGCAACTTCACCATACCAGCAGTGTTATTATCAAAATACTTAAGTGGCTTTTCCATAGACTCAGCCACAAGTGAGTAGGCCGCAAAATGAATAACCGCATCGACATCAGGATTTTCCTTAAAGACTTTACGCATAAAGTCCTGATCTGCCAAATCCCCCTCGTAGAATACAGCATTTGGATGGACAGCAGCACGGTGACCCGTCACCAAGTTATCCACGACAACGACTTTTTCTTGACCTTTTTCAACTAAGCGATCAACCATGTGAGAACCGATATAACCAGCCCCACCTAAAACTAAGATTGCCATAAAATTTACCTTTTTCTTATTTTTCTATTATTATAACATAATTCTAGTCTACAAGACCAACTTCATTAAGGAAGCGTTTAAAGGCTTGACGTCCAGCATTATCAGTCTTATAAACGCCTGCATCTTCCAATACACGGGCAAAGATATCTGCTACCGATTGACGAACGAGTGCTTCTGCGGTTTCAGCTGTCACCTCTGGATGGTTTTCTTTGAGTTGTTCTGCCCATTCTTGGTGAATAGGTGCAACAGCTTCACATTTGTCTAAAAGAAAGTCTTCAACTTCTTTTAATTCGCTCTTAAGTCGTGGAGGTAAAATGGCTAAGCCCATGACCTCAATCAAGCCAATATTTTCCTTCTTGATATGTTGCACATCAGCATGCGGATGATATACACCATCTGGATGTTCCTCTGAAGTTTGGTTGTCACGAAGCACAAGATCCAACTCATACTGTCCATCACGCTTACGCGCAATAGGAGTAATCGTATGATGCGGTGTGCCATCTGATTCAGCTAGAACTCCCACCTCTGGATCTGAGTAAGTACGCCATGCTGCTAAAATCTTAGAAGACAAAGCTAATAGCGACTCTTTTTGTCTACTCTTGATACGAATAACAGACATTGGCCAATTAACAATACCTGCTTCAACCTCAGGAAATCCTTCAAAGCTAAACATCTCTTCGACTTCAGCAATCTCCATAGGGAAAGTATGACGACCTCCTTGATAATGTTCATGTGTCAAAATTGAACCACCAACGATTGGAAGGTCAGCATTTGATCCTGCAAAATAACCTGGAAATTCCTCAACTATGGATAGAAGTCGTTCAAAAGTCAAGTCACTGATTTTCATAGGTTCATGTTGACCATAAAAGAAAATAGAGTGTTCATTAAAGTAAGCATAAGGCGAGTATTGGAAGCCCCACTCCTCGTCTTCCATTTGGAAACGAATAACACGGTGATTGCTACGGGCCGGGTGATTAATGCGACCCAAATAACCTTCATTTTCCATACAAAGCTGACACTTAGGATAATCGGAAGCTACCGCATTCTTAGCAGCTGCAATAGCCTTAGGATCTTTTTCAGGTTTCGAAAGGTTGATAGTGATTTCTAAATCACCATACTTTGTTGGAGCCTTATAAGCGATATTTTGAGCAATCGCCTTTACCTTAACATAATCATTGCGTTTACTGAGATCATAAAAATCAGCGATAGCTTGCTCTGGATTACATTTATATGTATCCCAGAAGTTACGATTTACAACACTAGGACTTGGTGTAATCAGGTCCATTAGTTGAGCTCCGATGATATCTTGCTCTTCATTAAGTTCACCTACGGAACCAGCTTTCACACCTGCTTGAAGCAATTGGTCTTTAAGATCAATCAATTCAGAACTATCTGTTTCAACTTCATTGACAGCTTCACCAACTAATGCGAAAACACGGTTTGTCAGATAAATACGATCTAATTCTTCATAGTCACTGTTAGCAATGACTGCTGTTACAAAAGCATCTACTAAATGTTTCATCATTTTGAAATCTCACTCTCATTAATCAAGTACTCGTGAACCGCCAGCTACTTCAGCGATATAGAAGCTTGGTGCATAACCAACGACTTCTTCATAACGTTGACCAACTGCTTTTTTGAAATCTTCAACTTTATCTTTATTTACAAGTGCGATGGCACATCCACCAAATCCCGCTCCTGTCATACGAGCTCCAAGAACACCTTCTTGTTCCCATGCTGTGTGTGCCAAAGTATCAAGTTCAAGACCTGTAACTTCGTAATCATGTTCCAATGACACATGAGAAGCATTCATAAGGCGTCCAAAGCCTTCCAAATCTCCTGCTTCAAGAGCTTTACGAGCTTGAAGTGTACGTTGATTTTCAAGAACTGCATGGCGAGCACGTTTGATACGGTTTTCGTCTTTAATCAAGTAGCTGTATGCATCAAATGTCCAGAGGTCCAATTCACCAAGAGTTTGGATATCCAATTTCTCTTGAAGTTCAGATACTGCTGTTTCACATTCGGCACGACGTTCATTGTATTTAGAATCAGCCAATTCACGACGTTTATTAGTGTTCATGATGACTACGACATTGTCTTTAAGGTCAAGGGGTACCAAGTCATACTCTAGAGTATTTGTATCCAAGTAAATTGCACGTTGATCAGCTCCCATACCAATAGCGAATTGGTCCATGATCCCAGAGTTAACACCGATAAAATCATTTTCAGTTTGCTTACCGATTTTAACCAAGTCAAGTCGTTCCAATTTAAGGTCATAAAGTTTTTCAGCAATAACACCAATCAATAATTCCAAAGATGATGATGATGACAAACCTGATCCATTTGGAATGTTACCATAGATGTAAATATCCATACCTGAATCAATCGTATGACCAGCCTCTTGCAAGAAATGAAGAACACCTTTTGGATAGTTTGTCCAGTTGTGCTCTTTTTCAAAACGAAGATTTTCAAGCGGTACTTCAATAATACCTTTATCCTCAAAGTTACCTGAGAAGAAACGCAAAACTTTGTCATCACGCTTGCGGGCTGCTCCGTAAGTACCTAGGGTAATAGCTGCTGGGAACACATGTCCACCGTTGTAGTCAGTGTGTTCACCAATCAAATTAATACGACCTGGTGAAAAGAAAGTATGATCTGCTTCGACTCCGAAAACTTCTTTAAATTTTTCTCTCAATTGTTCTGGTTTCATTTATGTTTCCTCGTTAAACTTATTTTTTATAGTTATAGTGTAACCCCTTGCAACTTTTATATCAATAATTTTACTAAAATTTTACTAAAACTAAGTAAAATGGATTAACCTATGCTATACTAGAGCTATCTAAAGGAGACTATATATGGCTACATTAAAAGACATTGCTTCATTGGCAAAGGTCTCAATCGCGACCGTTTCCCGTGTGTTAAATCAAGACGAATCCCTCTCTGTTACCGAAGAAACTAGACACCGTATCTTAACTGCTGCGGATGAGTTGGGATACACTAGACACCAAAAAAGCGGAAATTTTAAAAAAGAGAAACACCAGATTGCCATTATCCAATGGGTCAGTGAAGAAGACGAATTAGATGACATCTACTATTATAATATTCGACTTGGCATTGAAAAAAGGGCTCAGGAACTCGACTACGAGGTTCTACGATATTTTAACGATATCCCCTTTAACCTGGCTGAGGAAGTTATCGGTGTAATCTGTATCGGAAAATTCAGTAAATCTCAAATTTCTGATTTTGAAGCACTGGGCAGACCCCTTGTATTTGTGGATAGCGATACCTTAACCCAGGGACACCCTTGTATCACGACCGATTTTGAAAATGCTGTTCAGACTGCCCTCCAATATTTAAAAAACCAAGGGTGTCAATCAATCGGACTTTTAACAGGTGAGGAGAAGACAACCGACTTGCAAGAAATTATTCCTGATTCACGTCAGCGTGCCTATCGCAATTTTTGTATCGAAGAGGGAATTTACGATGCTAACCTCATATTAAAAGGAAACTTTAGTGCACTATCTGGTTATGAACTTATCAAAGCTAGACTAGAGACACAGGCGAAACTTCCAGATGCCTTTTTTGCCGCAAGTGATAGCCTAGCTATTGGAGCACTCAGAGCTTTTCAAGAAGCTAACCTCATTGTTCCAGATCAGATTCAAATCATTTCCTTTAACGACACAATCATGGCAAAACAGGTATTTCCACCCTTATCCTGTATCACTGTCTACACCGAAGAAATGGGGCGAACTGCCATGGATGTCCTCAATAAGCAAGTCTTGTCCCCACGGGAAATTCCAACTCTTACCATGTTGGGTACGAAATTAACCTTGAGGGGTAGTACGAAGGAAAAGACAATCCAACTTCCAACTAATCCATGATTACTCAATAGATTAAAAAGTGGTTGTCAACCTACGGTTGACAACCACTTTTCTTATTATTTCACCTTCACACAAATAGCATCCCAAGCTTGGAGTTTGCCTTGGTCTGTAATTGGCTCTAATTCGGTATTTGCAATGACAACTTCTGCCCTGTCGAAATCATAACAGAAGTCTTGTTCTTGATCAGATAGGTTGGCTACAACCAGATAACTGCTATCTTTAGTTTTACGAATGTAAGCAAAGACTTTGTCTGTTGTCTCCAAGAGTTCAAAGTCAGCATCAACCAACCAATCTTGAGTTTTACGAAGCTCTACGAGCTGCTGATATGTATAGAAAATCGATTCTGGATTTGCAAGGGCAGATTCAACATTTATGTCCTTATAGTTTGGATTAACAGGTAACCAAGTCTTATCCGATATGCTAAATCCAGCATTTTTAGACGTATCCCATTGCATTGGTGTTCGAGCATTGTCACGACCCACCTGACGGATTTGGTCCATGATAACTTCTAGTGACGCCCCTTTTTCGAGAGCTTCTTTGGCATAGTTGAGAGATTCAATATCATTCAATTCTTCCAAAGTTCTAAAAGGATAATTGGTCATGCCGATTTCTTCACCTTGATAAATGTAAGGTGTTCCTCTCATCAGATGAAGGAGGATAGCCAAGGCCTTGGCTGACTTCTCACGATAGACACCAGTATCCCCCCACATTGAGAGAATACGAGGCAGATCATGATTATTCCAAAAAAGTGAGTTCCACCCTTGTCCCAACTCTAACTCGGTTTGCCATTTATTAAAAATAGCCTTAAGTGCTGAAGCATCCAACTCCTTCTCATACTCCCATTTAGGGCTATCTGGCTTATGCTGAAGTCCAATATGTTCAAACTGGAAAACCATGGAAAGTTCTTGATTATCTGGATTTGAATACTGTTTAGCAATTTCAGGTGTTGCTCCCCAGGTTTCACCAACGGTTAGAAGGTCGTGCTTTCCAAAGCTCGCCTGGTTCATCTCCTTGATGTAATCATGAAGTTTTGGACCGTTTGTATCAATCAGTTGATCTGGGATCTTACCAATCATATCAATCACATCCATGCGGAAACCACCGATTCCCTTATCAATCCAGAAATTCATCATGTCATAAACTTTCTGGCGCAACTGTGGATTTTCCCAATTGAGGTCTGGCTGTTTCTTACTAAAGAAATGCAGATAATATTGACCTGAGGTCTCATCATATTCCCAAGCGGAGCCACTAAAGATAGACACTAACTCATTAGGTTTGTCTCGCCAGATGTAGAAATCTCGTTCAAGACTTTCTGGATTGTCACGCGCTTCGATGAACCATGCATGCTCATCAGACGTATGGTTAACCACCAAGTCCATAACAATTTGAATATCACGCTTCTTGGCTTCTGCCAAAAGTTCATCCATGTCACTCATGTCTCCAAAAATATCTGCAATTGCCTCATAGTTAGCGATATCATAGCCATTGTCATCCATTGGGCTATCATAGACAGGAGAAAGCCAAAGAGCTGTAATTCCGAGTTTTTGAAGATAATCTAATTTACTTGTAATCCCTTTGAGGTCACCAATGCCATCACCGTTGGAATCCATGAACGACTTGGGGTAAATTTGATAAATCGTAGCTTTATGCCACCAATATTTTTGCATACTTGCCTCCCTTTCGAAACCTATTCTTAGTTATTTTGTCTGCTTACTATCCAGATTAACTTTCTTGATTAAGCTAAGCATTTTTCATTGCTAGTTTTATTTTACGCTTCTTATCTATTTGTGCAAGCGTTTTCGTGTTTTATTTTGAAAAAGTTCTCCTGGAGATAGGGGAGAACTTTCATATATCTGTTATCAATTATCGATAACAAGGATAACATACTTATATTGTGAAAACTTTTTCCTGACCGTCTTCTGTGTAGGCCACATGCCCAGTTTTAGCTTTCAAGTCAATGGTTAAACTTGCACATTCAGCATCATTTTTCCAAGAGAGCACCAATTCGGTCGGACTTGGAGCTTGAGCAGTGAAATCTCCTTCGAAAGATGGGTGTTGATTTCGGAAGCGGATAAGGTTAACTAAACGTTGAACCACTTCAGTTTCTGCCGCTGCCGCGATTTCTTTTTCATCAAAATTATGACGGTTGATTTCACGACCATCACCTCGTGCTTCAACTGCTTCAATATCGTTCTTACCTGCAAGTAAACCAACGTAGTAGATTTGTGGAATACCTGGTGTGAAGACTTGTAGAGCGCGTGCAGCGAGATAAGTATCATCATCTTCATCAAAGAGAGAATAAATCGTTGAGCGAATTTGATGGACATCAAAGCCATCCTCATCCTTATGCTCATCCGATACGATAAGACTGAGGTTAGCACCACGATCCAATGCCAAGTCAACCAACTTACGGGCCTCTTTACTATCGATAAGTCCATCTAAGTCTGGTTTAACCGGAAGGCCATCATGGCAATCAAGCATCGTGAATTGACCATGTGGACGTGTTTGGAGATAATCAACAAGGAACTTAGATTCTTCATTACTAAGAGCCTCAAAAATACGGTACGGCAAGATAAAGTCATAAATCCAGCAACCATGCTCTGCCAATTTGTATTGAATAGAATAATGGGCGTGCACCTCCGGCAAGAGAGCAATATCGTAAGATTTCGCCACACCAAGAATCCAGTCAAGGAAATCATAGATATCAGGCTCTACAAAGAAACATGATGTTCCAAGTTTTTTCAAAACATAGCCGACAGCATCTAGTCGAATAATCTTAACCCCATTGTCATGGAAATGTTTGAAAATATCGACAAACAGTTGTTTTACTTGCTCTGAGTGTACATCCAAATCAATTTGTTCAGATGGGGTTGTTTTACCAAAAGTTGTCCAAACTTTTTCTACTTCACCAGTTTTTTCAATAATGAACTCTGAATACGGTACTTTGCGACGCAAGAACATTTGATCGATATCAGATTGAACTGGCACACCATCTTCCCAGATTTTTTCAAGCGTCAAGAAATAATCAGCATATTGTGAATCACGGCCATTCTTCAAGAAATCTTGGAAATATGGAGATTTTTGAGAAATGTGGTTAACCATGATATCAAGAAGAATATCGTAATCCTCTGCTAGATTTCTCACATCCTCCCAGTCGCCAAACTGTGGATCAATTTCAAAATAGGTTAGCGGTGCGAAACCACGGTCCCCTGAAGAAGGGTAGGGAGGCAAAATGTGGATTCCACCTTCAAAAAGATTAGGAAAGTAAGTATCTAGATTTGATTTGAGTGCTTTTAAATTTCCACCAAGTGAGTCTGGATAGGTAATGAGTTGTACCTTATTTTTAACCATTAAATGCTTCCTCCAATTTTTCCAATGTTGGCAATTCAACGACTGCTCCAACATACTGTAATTTATAGGCTGAAGTACGACTGCCGTCGTCCACAGCTTCTAGAATTGTTTTTCCTTTACAAAGCCCTGTGTAGAAGCCTGACCAGAAAGCATCTCCTGCACCTGTCGCATCAACAACTTTTGTAGCTTTGGTTTTTCTATGAACCGTTTGCTCTTTATTTGCAACAACTAAACCATCTTTGCCAAGTGTCATGACGACCAGTTTAGCACCCAAATCCAGGAATTTCTTAATTTGATTGTCAACAGTGTCTGGTCCAAAAATACGTTCGGCGTCATCTTCAGAAGGTTTGATAATATCTACATGTTTAATCAACTGCTTTATGTAGTCAATGCCGTCATGTCCTTCTTGCCAGAGGGCAGGATGATAGTTAGGGTCAAAGGAAATCAAGGTTCCTTCTGCTTTGGCTTGTTCAATCAAGTTCTCAATGGTTTGACGAGAGTGCTCTTGAGAAATTGGCCAAGATGAGAAATGAAGAATCTTGCTTTCAGAAGCCAGTTCTTTTAGTTCGTTAGTGTAATCCAGCTGGTAATCTGCACCACGATAAAAGATAGGAATCGGTGTCCCAGTAGTTTTATTGACCAAAACCATACTGGTAGAAGCCTTGTTTTCCTGAATAATGCCATCTGTTAGACCACGCTGTTTGATAGTCTCTTTCAAAAACTCGCCCATACGGTCTTTACCCACAGCAGCTACCAAAGCTGAGCGTCCACCTAAGGCTTTGACGTTCATGGCAATATTAGCAGGGGAGCCTCCAAAGAAAGGATGATAACTCCCTTCAAGATCAATCATGTCCACTAAAACCTCGCCCACTGTAAGCACATCAATTGCTTTTTCTCCCAAAGGTAAAGGCTTTTCTAAATCATACATACTTGTCTCCTTATATCAGTTTTCAAAGAAAATTGCCACCTGATAGTTTGCCTTGGACAATCGTCAAGACATTTTTGCTCTATCAGAGGACAATTTTCAAATAGTTTTAACGAATAGCTTTTTCAGTAGTCACATCGAAGAAGTGTCCTTTAGCAACATTGAATGTCAAGGTAACTTTTTCGCCTGGATTGTGGAAGTCACGGGCATCAACACGGGCTGCAAACTCATCGTGACCGATTTTGACGTAAAGCATAGTTTCAGCTCCGAGGAGTTCAGCGACATTTACTTCTGCTTCTACAGTAGCATTTGGATAAGCTTCACGAGCAACAAGTTCACTTGTAACATCCTCTGGACGGATACCAAAGATGACTTTCTTACCAAGGTAACCTTTGTCTTTTAAAATTTTAAGTTGACCAAGTGGTACTTCAAGCTCAACCCCACTATCACTCACAATCTTGTCGTCGTGAACAGTAACTTCAAAGAAGTTCATAGCAGGGCTACCGATGAAGCCAGCTACAAATTTATTGGCTGGAGTGTTATAAAGTTCTTGAGGTGTACCGATTTGTTCCACACGTCCAATTGTTCCTGAACCATCAGGATTTTTTGTTGAACTCATGATGACGATACGATCAGCCAAGGTCATAGCTTCAGTTTGGTCGTGAGTAACATAGATTGTTGTTGAACCGATACGTTGGTGGATTTTAGCGATTTCAGCACGCATTGACACACGAAGCTTAGCATCCAAGTTTGAGAGAGGTTCGTCCATGAGGAAGACTTTGGCGTCACGAACGATGGCACGTCCCATAGCTACACGTTGGCGTTGCCCACCTGAAAGGTCAGCTGGTTTACGTTCCAAAAATTCTTTCAGCCCAAGAATATCTGCTGCTTCACGAACACGTTTATCAATTTCTTCCTTGCTGTATTTACGTAATTTAAGACCAAACGCCATGTTATCGTAAACCGTCATATGAGGGTAAAGAGCGTAGTTTTGGAAAACCATAGCGATGTCACGATCTTTAGGTGATTTGTCGTTAACGACTTCTCCATCGATTTTCAATTGACCTTCAGTGATGTCTTCAAGTCCTGCTACCATGCGAAGTGTTGTTGATTTACCACACCCTGATGGTCCGACAAAGACGATGAACTCTTTATCTTTGATATTGAGGTTAAAATCTTCAACTGCATAATGTGTAGCATTTGGGTATTTTTTGTGAATGTGGTTAAGGTTTAATTCGACCATTGTTTTCTCCCTTTATCTGAGTGATTCTTTCTTTGATTGTTACCGTAATATTTTATTGAGTTTGGCTAGTGTCTAAATAGCTTATTTTACTGCACCGTTACTCATTCCTGAAATGATATTCTTTTGGAAAATGAGGTAAACGATTGTGATGGTAATGATTCCTACGATGTATGATGCGAAACTTGGTCCATAATCGTTGAAGTATTGCCCTTGATAGTTGTATTGGAAGAGTGGAAGCGTCCACATTTTTGAATCTTTGTTCAATACCAACAATGGAAGCATAAAGTCATTCCAGAACCAAAGGGCATTGATGATTAGGGTTGTCGCATGCATTGGTTTAAGCATTGGGAAGATGATTTGACGGTAGGTTGTGAACTTATCCGCACCATCAATTTCTGCTGCTTCATCTAAACTATCTGGCACACTAATTTTGATGTAACCTACATAAAGGAAGAGGGTTTGTGGAATAGCATATGTTAGATACAGAATTACCAAGCCGTACATATTAGCAAGACCAAGTTTACTCATCATGACTGTGATTGGGATCATGATAACTTGGAAAGGTACAAAGATTCCCAAAATCAACAGTGAATACATGATGTTGAAAGCTTTACGTTTTGACATGTTACGAGCAATTGAATAGGCTGCTGCTGGGATGAATATTGCTACCACAATAAGTGAGAGGATTGTAATAACTGCTGAATTCCAGAAGTAACCACCAATACCGTCCGCAATCAAACGCTGGTAGTTGCTTAGCGTAAATGGGTTAGGCAAGCTAAAGAAATGATTCATAATGTCCTTGGTAGTCTTAAAGGAACTAAAGACTGTTACCAAGAGTGGTACTAGAATGAGGATACCACCGACAACGAGGAGGGCGTATTTCCAAAAATTCGTTACTTTTTCTTCTTTTTTCATTTGTGATACTCCTCCATTAAATTTCAAATTTCTTAGATAGTTTGATTTGTAGGACTGATACGACGCCGATAATCAAGAAGAGGATAATGGCAATCGCATTGGCATAACCGTATTGGTTGCTCTTGAAGGCATAGTTATAAACTAAGAGTCCCAGAGATGTTGTGGCGTTGTTTGGTCCACCACCTGTAAGTGCAAAGATTTGGTCAAAGGCTGTTAACCCTGATTTAAGTGCTAGGATGAAGACCATTGAAACTGTAGGAAGTAAGTATGGTAACTCAATCTTCCAGAATGTTTGTTTAGCAGTAGCCCCGTCAATAGCTGCAGCTTCAAGAATATCATCTGGGATACTTTGAAGACCCGCAAGAAATAGGATGATTGGCATTGCCACCCCTTGCCAAAGGAGTACAAAGATTGTTGCAATGACTGCTCCAAAGCTAGTTCCGAGCAAGCTTTCTTGCAAGAAACCGATACCCAAAACTTTACCGATTGTTGGAAGACCATAGTTAAAGAACTGTTTGAAAATCAAGGAAACGGTCAAACCTGAAAGTACAGCTGGGAAGAAGAACCAAGCACGGAAGAAGGTTTGTCCCTTAATTTTTGAATTGAGCGCACGAGCCACAACCATTCCGATGAAGATTTCTCCAATAATCAAAGCCAAGGTTAAGATGATGGTAAAGATGATAGCTTGGAAGAATTTTCCATCGATCAAGAGGAGTTTGTAGTTATTGAGGCCGACAAACTTATAATTGTAAGTCAAACCAGTCCAGTTTGTGAGACTATAGAAGGCTCCTTGTACCATAGGGAAGTAAAAGAAGACAGCTTGTAAGATGATTGGTACGATGAGGAAGGTCCATCCCCAATATTTATTCAAAAATTTTCGCATTTTGTTATTACTCCTCCTAGTCAAGATCGGCCTTCATAGGGTTGAAGAAGGCATTGAGGTTATTTGCCATGTTATCGATATTTTGATCCATCAAGTAACTTGCACTCAAGTTAAAGAAATCTTCTTCAGAGTTCCAGTGTTGTCCCAACCAAACATAGTGTTTATCTGTGAAGGCTAGTTGTGAAATATTAGCAAGTGGTGACTTTGGATCCTGTTTCACCCCTTCTACAGAAACTGGTGAACCATCAACATCATAATACTTTTGCATTGCCTTAGCTGAGGTCATGTATTCGATGAATTTCTCAGTTTCCTTAGGATGTTTTGTTTTAGCTGATATTGAGAGGGCTAAGTCTCCTGCTCCCACTGTAGCCTCATGTCCTGCTTTATCTCCAGGAAAGGCGAACATACCAATTTCAAACTTAGGATCTTGTTGGTTAACTGCCGCTAAAGCCCATGATCCTTGAGGCATCATCAAGGCTTTACCATTGGCAAAGGAAACAACAGCATCGTTATAGGAAGCGCCACGCCAACCATTTTGTGCATTTTCAGCTAGAAGATCCATTTTCTTAGCATCTTCTTTTAGAATTGGGTCAGTCGCTTTAATAGCATTTGGTTTTGAGAAACGAAGGTAATCATTTGCTTTATCACCACTACCAGTTGTTGTAATCAATGACAATTGGTGGTATCCGTTAAGTGTCCAACCTTCTGTTCCTGCAACTGCAAATGGTGATGTACCACTATCCTTAATTTTCTTAGTAATCTCTTGGAATTCTTCGAAAGTTTTTGGTTCTTCAAGGCCAAGTTCTTTGAACTTAGTCTTGTTATAGTAGATACCAGAAACATTGGCATTCAATGGGACATTGTAAATTTTGCCATTTATAGCATACTTTTCAGCATAATTATTTTTGATTCTTTTCAAATAATCCTTACCAGTCATATCTTGGAAATAACCAGCTTTTGCCCATTCTTGGAAGTCCATATTCTGTGGGTAGATATGGATAATATCAGGCACATCTCCAGACAGGATACGTGTCTTCAAGACGATACCGGCTGATGGAACTGTTGTTAATTTGACATGGATATTTGGGTTTTCTTTTTCAAAATCCTTTACCATTTCTTGAAGAGTATCAGTCATTTCTGTCTTTTGGTTAAAGTATTCAATTGTTACTTTACCATCAGCTGACTGATCCTTCTTTTGACAGGCTGCAAGCCCCACAACAGCTAATGTTGCTAGCCCAGCCAGAGCAAGTTTTTTGTACCACTTCATTGCTTAGTCTCCTTATTAATCTTCTTTGACAAAATAAAATTGTTTACTGAGGAAGTCTCCCTGTGGAAGAACGACTGTGATTCCAGCATACATCAGTTCAGCACCAGAATAAACTTGGCCTGTTCCTTGTAAAATGTAGTCGGCATCTTGGTCGAGATTTTTTAGTTTGAGAGTCGTTTCAACCGTCTCAACTGTTGAAAGGACTCGGACATAGGTTGCTAGAACCTTATTTTCGTAGTTAAATTGGACAGCTGCTTCATTGCTTTCCGCTTCAGGATTAATGAGACGGTATTGCTGACCAAACTGAACCACTGGACGAATGTCCTTATAATGAGTGATTTGTGCAGCAATGCCATCTTTTTCTTCCTGAGTCAGGCTCGTCAAATCAAGTTCGTAGCCCAAATTACCCATCATAGCTACATCACCACGCGTTTCCAGAGGTGTCGTCCGTCCCATTTGGTGATTAGGGACAGCTGACACATGGGCTCCCATAGAAATGGTTGGGTAAAGATAGCTTGAACCATATTGAATTGGTAAACGTGCAATAGCATCAGTATTATCACTCGCCCAAACTTGCGGGAAGTAACGCATCATACCAAGGTCATTTCGACCCCCTCCACCAGAACATGATTCAAAGAGAATATTCTCATGCTTGCTTGTCAGGAATTCTACCAAGTCATATAGTCCCAACATGTATTGATGGCTCTGCATCTGGCTTTCAAGGTAGTTTGCTCCATTTCCGATGTTGGTCATGTTACGGTTATAATCCCATTTAACATAATCAATAGCATTATCTGTAAGAATCTTATCTAAGACATCTTTCAAGTAAGCCACCACATCTGGATTAGCTAAGTTAAGCACGAGTTGGTTACGTGAGTAAGTATGACCATAATTAGGCACTTGGATAGCCCAGTCTGGATGTTTATGATAAAGATCGCTATCCACCGAAATCATTTCAGGCTCAAACCAAAGACCAAACTTAAGCCCCTTGGCATGAACTTTTTCGATCAAGTCTTGAAGCGGTCCACCAAGTTTTTCTTCATTTACAAACCAATCTCCTAGAGCACGGTTGTCGTCAAAACGATTTCCAAACCAACCATCATCCAAGACAAAGAGTTCAACACCTACTTGTTTAGCATCTTCGGCTAACTCAAGAAGTTTTTCTTTCTCAAAATCAAAGTAGGTTGCCTCCCAGTTATTTAGAAGAATCGGACGTTCTTCATGGGCAAACTGCTTAGGAATGACGTAGTCTGTAACAAAGGCTTGACTTTCTTGACTAAGCCCAGTCAAACCTTGGTGAGAGTAAGTAATGAGAGCAACTGGTGTTTCAAAACTTTCGTTTGAAGCAAGTTCCCAGGCAAAGTTCTCATCCTCAATTCCGATAGCTACACGCACCTCATTGATTTGACTCTTTTGGACAAATGTTTGGAAATTACCGCTATACATGAGTTGGAAGCCCAAGGCTTCGCCTGCCCCCTCGCTCGCTTCGTGATCACAAAGAATTAAAGCTGGTGTCTGAGCATGACCTGAGGCACCACGGTTAGAAGCGACTTTAAAGATACCTTGTTCAACTCTTTGGCGACGAACCGTTTTCTCACGAGCGTAAGCACCTTGGAGAGTGACCACATCATAGTCACGGGCAGGTAGATCAGCCATAGTACTGAGTGCTCGATGGATTACCACGGCTTGTTCAGAACGGTTGATGACTTCGCTATAAGTTACAATTGTGTTGTTATCTTCAACTACTGTATAGTAGAGTTTCAATTCCAAGTTAGCGACTTTATCGACTAAGGTGAAAATCAGCGTTTCTGCTTTTTCCAAAGAATGGGGATATGGCAGTTTGCTTTCCAGTGACATTCCTTCGACCACTTCTGCTTTTGAAAATTCAAAACGTGTCACATCTGAGACCCCATGCTGGATTTTCAAAGACGGTTGACGAAAATCTCCCAAACCATGCAAGCCTACCACTTGACGTTGTGTATCATAACTATACGTTCTAACGTCTGGATTGAGCTGACCCGAGAATGCATGATCACGTTCATGGACTGCATTTGATCCATGGTAGCGATTTACCTTTCGACCTAAGTGTCTTAGCAAAAGATCCCCGTCATGTTCTTCAATAATGAGCGACAAATCTTTGCTGGTGATGTAATAATAATTTTTGTTAACAACAATGCTCATAGTGTTCTCCTTATTTACAGGTTTAATTATAAACAATGTATGCGCTTTCTAAAATGGAATTTTGTTGCTGGAATATGGTAAAATGTTAGGTAAGGAGGATAAACAATGCTTATTTTTTCAGAACTTGAAACAGGGACCTTAGATTTACGTCTTGATTTTTACGGCTATGAGGATTGTTTACCAGATCAGTTCTTTGGTCCTGCCATTCGAGAAAACTACGTTCTTCATTACATCACTGAAGGCATAGGCTTCCTTGAATACAAGGACCAAAAAATCCCCCTTCAAAAGGGAGATATTTTTCTACTTATACCCGGAGAAGTCACCTATTATTTTGCGGATAATCAGACTCCTTGGTCCTACTATTGGCTAGGGATAAGTGGTATCAAAGCCCAGGAATATTTTAACCTTTCAAGCATCCATGACACGGCTTATTTAAGGTCACCCCATACCAAAGCACTAGGCAACTTCATAGGGACTATTGTCAAAGATGCTGAACGGCTAGATGAAAGTAAGGCATCTCAACTGCACGTTATCAGCCAACTCTTTGAGCTCATGCATCAGTTGAATGCACTCTCACCTAACCTTGATCAAGAAACCATCTCACCCAGTCAAAAACTCTATCGTGAGGCCAAACATCTAATCGATATTGGTTACAACTCTCAAGACATTAGTATCCAATATATAGCTGATAAACTTGGTGTGCACCGCTCCTACTTATCCTCCATCTTCAAAGATTTTCATAAGATTTCCCCAAAAGAATACCTACTCGAGGTACGCATGAATCGAGCCAAGGAACTTTTGAAAACCACCGATCAACCTATAAAAATTATCGCCTATTCTGTAGGCTATCTGGACCCTTTGCATTTTTCAAAAGCCTTCAGACAGTATTATGATTGCTCGCCAAGTCAATGTCGGACCTTGAAACAATAATAATTATCTCGATATTTCTACATGAGTATTCTGTAATGATGAATATATAAGGATTTAAAATTACAAAAAAGCCTATTCTCCTAAAAAACACTATTCTGGCATAAAATTAAATACAAATAAACCTTTCAAATAGAAAATGCAGTTACCATTTCTTCGTGATAACTGCATTTTATTCTTTCTATTTCACCTTCACACAAAGGGCATCCCAGGCTTGGAGTTTGCCTTGGTCAGCGATTGGTTTCAGTTCGGTATTTGCGATGACGACTTCTGCGACTTCAAAATCATAATCAAAGTCTTGTTCTTGGTCTGATAGATTAACTGCAATTAGATAGCTGCTATCCTGAGTCTTACGGATATAGGCAAAGACCTTATCGGCAGTTTCCAAGAGTTCAAAGTCAGCATCAATCAACCAACCCTGTGTTTTGCGAAGCTCAACCAGTTTCTGATAAGTATAAAAAATCGAATCTGGATTGGCAAGAGCTGAGGCAACATTGATATCCTTATAGTTAGGGTTAACAGCTAGCCATGTTTTATCTGCTGAACTAAAACCTGCATTTTTAGATGCATCCCACTGCATTGGTGTTCGGGCATTATCACGTCCCACATGGCGAATCTGGTCCATAATCACTTCCAGTGCTGTCCCTTTTTCAAGGGCTTCTTTGGCATTGTTAAGCGATGCAATATCATTAACCTGATCTAGCGTTTGGAAAGGATAATTGGTCATACCGATTTCTTCGCCCTGATAAATGTAAGGTGTCCCACGCATAAGATGTAGGAGAATAGCCAAGGCCTTGGCTGACTTCTCACGATAGGCACCAGTATCTCCCCACATTGAGAGAACACGAGGTAAGTCGTGGTTGTTCCAGAACAGTGAGTTCCAGCCCTGTCCCAATTCCAACTCAGTCTGCCATTTGTTGAAAATCGCTTTGAGAGCTGGCACATCAAGTTCCTCTGCGTACTCCCATTGAGAGGCGTCAGGTTTATGTTGAAGGCTAATATGTTCAAACTGGAAGACCATAGAAAGCTCTTTATTGTCAGGATTCGAGTATTGTTTGGCAATCTCAGGTGTCGCTCCCCAAGTCTCACCAACCGTTAAGAAATTAGGATCAGTCAGGCTTGCTTGATGCATTTCCTTGAGGTAGTCGTGGAGTTTTGGACCATTATTGAAAATCTCTTGATCTGGAATCTTACCGATGATGTCAATCGCATCCATACGGAAACCACCAATTCCCTTGTCAATCCAGAAGTCCATCATGTCATAAATTTTCTGGCGGAGCTGTGGATTTTCCCAGTTAAGGTCTGGCTGTCTCTTACTAAAGATATGAAGGTAGTATTGACCTGAAGGTTCATCATATTCCCAAGCTGACCCACTGAAGATAGAAGTTAACTCATTTGGCTCATTGCGCCAGATGTAGAAATCACGTTCAGGACTTTCTGGATTGTCACGCGCTTCGATGAACCATGCATGTTCATCAGAGGTATGGTTAACCACCAAGTCCATGACAATTCGAATCTCACGCTTCTTAGCTTCCACCAAAAGCTCATCCATGTCATTCATATCCCCAAAAATGTCCGCAATAGCCTCGTAGTTAGTAATATCATAACCATTGTCATCCATCGGGCTATCATAAACAGGCGAGAGCCAAAGGGCTGTAATTCCGAGTTTTTGAAGATAATCTAGCTTACTAGTAATTCCCTTGAGGTCACCAATGCCATCACCGTTTTTGTCCATAAAAGATTTAGGGTAAATTTGATAAATTGTAGCCTTGTGCCACCAGTATTTTTGCATGATTCTACTCCTCGTTTTTATTATCATCGTGAGTCTGATAGTTCTATTTTACGTTTTTATCGGGGTTATGCAAGCGTTTTCTCTTTTATTTAAAACATTGCATGACCTATACTCCAGACTTCTTAAACTTTTGGTAATGTTGAGAAATAATAAAATTGAAATGTAAGGTTAGCCTTTACTAATCTTAACAATATAAAAAATGACAGTTAATGCCTTAACCGTCACTTTTTACTTTTTGGGCAAGACCATCACAAAGCGCCTTCCCGTGAGACTTTCTTCAAATCTATAGCTAAGTTCCTCATGCTCTAGAAGGTATTTGACCACAAAAAGGCCTAATCCTCCTTCTTTCTTAGACTGAGCTTTAGTTGAAGTATTTTCTTTAGATATAATCGTATTTTCAATGACAAAATCGGTTCCTTCATTTTCTAAACCTATTCGAATCACTCCACCCTTATCAGAATGCTTGACGGCATTACTGATGATATTTGAGAGAACCAATTTCAAAATAGGTAAATTCATGAAAATACTAGTTGTCGGAAGATAATTGTCAATTGATAGAAAGCGATTCTCAACCAACACTTGATTTTGAGTGAGTATGCGATTTACCACATCATCTAACTGAATCCACTCCTTATCACCACCTAATTCTTGAACAGAAGATAAAGACAGGATCTCTAGGACAATCTGGTTCATCTCATCGACAATGTCAAGAGAAACTGATAGGTAGCAGTCCCGATCCTTGTAGCGACCAATTTTATCTCGCATATTTTCTAGGATAATTTTCAAGCTAGCTAGAGGCGTCTTGAGCTCATGCGAAGCTCCTCGTAGAAATTCTACTTTCATCTGCTCCAACTTCAGATTCTCTTGTTTTTGCTGCTCTAAATTATCAATCACTTCTAAGAGATGGTGATAGAGGTCGTTGATCTGTCGCTTTAAAACACCAATCTCATCTTGTGAATGAATAGGGAGACTTGCTGTCCTATCCAGGCGCATCATCCGCTTGGTCATCTGCTTGATTTCAAGGATTGGAGCAGAAATCATGCGGGCATAGAGATAGGATGCGATCAGCGACAGAATAAAGGAAGCAAGGAGTGTATAGGGAAGAAAACCCAGACTGATGTCCCGCGCTTCCTTTTGCGAATCGACGGTCGCTAAGAATTGCAAGGTCAAGTCCTTCCCTTCCTTGGTCTGAATCTTTCGCTCTTCAATGACCAGGGAATTATTCTGGCTGTCAGGGTTCACGAGTAGGTCATCCTTGACCTCTATGGCATTTTGTTTTTCCTTGCCCTTGATCGAGACCTTGATATCATTGGTCTTGGAATAAAGGTCGATGACCGACTCAATGGTCCCTTCCTCCTGACCCTGGAAACTCTTGGCCAAGACTTGCGATTTCTTCAAAATCGTCTGACGTTGCGACTCGATATAGGTCGATGGAAAAATAAAGTAGACGGATGCGTGTAACAGGATAACTAAGCCACTAAAGAGGGCGAAGGTTATCAGAAAGATCTTTACAAAGATACTCCGTTTGGTCATGGTCTCTCCAATTTATAGCCGACATTGCGTACCGTTACGATACAGTCCAGTTCTAGTTTTTTTCGTAGTTCCTTGATATAGACGTCAATTACTCGGTCAAAAGGAATCTCCTCGGTTTCCTTCCAGACGGCATCGAGGATCTGAGAGCGGGTCCGAGCCTTGCCTTCATGCTGGAGCAAGTATTCCAAGATTTCCAACTCCTTAGCATTCATGGAAATGGCTTGCCCAGCGAGGCTGGCTGTATAACTCTCAAAATCCACCCGTGCCTCTCCATAGGTAAAGACCCTTGAAGGTTGAAGCTTTTTAAAAATAGCTTCGATGCGGACTTTCAAGAGGGACAAGGAGAAAGGTTTTTCCAGATAGCCATCTGCTAACTCTCCAAAAGCTGTCAACTTATACTCTTCGTCATGGAAGGCCGTTAGCATCAGGACTGGGACTGAGCTGGTCTTACGGATTTCCTTCAGTACTTCCAAGCCATTAAGGATGGGGAGCTGGATGTCCAACAAGACCAGATCCGGCGCTTCTCTCCAAAAGAGGTTCAGGGCCTCCTTCCCATCGCCTGCTTCGAAGATGTCATAGCCACATTCCATGAGATAGTCGCTCATCCCTTCTCGAATAAGGACTTCATCTTCTACGATTAGTATTTTCATGCATTATCCTTTTCATCTATATATAGTCGCTTTCTTTCATTATACCGTTTTTTATAGGTGCAGCAAACTTATCATTCAACATCAACTAAGAGGTCTTTGGGTTTCTTGTGAAGAAGCCAGCGAGAAGAAATCAAGGATACCAAACTTAAGATAAAGCCACCGACTAGAATGACTACCAAAAGTTGCTTAGGTTGGACTGTCATATGAATCTGAGTCAGAGTCTTACTGAAGCTCTCTGCCTCAGCCCCTCCACCAAGATTTGCAGCTAGAGATTCTTTTGTCATTTGCTTATTGATACCTTCCGTAACATTGGAAAGGACTGTTTTACCAACTTTTTCGGCAAAGAAACTCGCTAAACCATATGATAAAAGAAAGGCTGGTAAGGCAATCATCAGCAATTCCACTAAAAATTGACCCGCAACCTGTGTCTTTTTAAGTCCCAAGGCCAAAAAGATACCAACTTCTCTACGACGAGCATTTAACCATAAAATCAACAGAAGGGTTAACAATAAACTTGTAAAAATGAGACTTCCAATAAACATACGATTTGCCACACGATACATCCCAAGAATAGATTCCTGTAAAGCAGGGTAGTTTGATGAACTCTTAACAAGATCGTAGAGGGTCCAGTTAATGTCCAACTTTTGAATCTTTGCTATTAAGGAATCAAGATTTTGATCACCTTTAGCAAAGAAAGTGGCATCCTCATAAGTGGCAGTTTCTACGGTATTACCATAGAGTTTTGCAGCTGTGTCTAGATCAGTGATGAGGGTGTTTTCATACAACTCCTGAGCATAGGTAACGGCTGCTTGATTTTGACCAGAAAATAAACCTTTGATAGTCACTTCTACTGTTTCATCAGCCCTTTTTTCGTTATCAGCATCATAGAGATTAGATTTAAGCTTTACTTTATCTCCTACATTAAGACCATTCTTTTTAGCTAAACCTTCGTGCATCAAGATTTGATTATGGTCCTTATCTGTTAGATGTTCTCCTTCAACTAGTTTATAAGCACCTGAAACAAATTTATCTTCTTTTGATGAGTCATTGACTCCTGTCAACATCAAGGTAGACTTAAAATTTTTAGCACGTTCTGGCGACTGATTTTGTAGCGTTTGCTCTGTTTCGATAATCTCATAATCTAGTAAATCAGCAATACCATTGATCCGTTTAATCGTCGAAACAATCCCTTTAGTCTCGCTAATCTTTTTAATATCTTCTCCCTTAAGATTTCCAGCCCCTCGAGGAGTTCCAGGATTCGTGTTACGATTAATCTGCATTGAAAAACTATTGGTAATTGACCCTAGACTCTTGGAGGCTGCTTCTTGGGTTGCACTTCGCATAGCAAGTCCTAACAGACTAAGAGTACTCATCAAAAGAATAATGGTTAACAGTAATAGTGACTTTGACCATTTTCGTGTAATATATGCAAAAGCGTTTCGAAACATAAGAGTCCTCTCTTTATTTTTTCTTTTCTATGAGTTGTTGCTTCTTCAACTCTAAAACCACATCAGATGCCTGAGCAACTTCCTTACTGTGCGTGACAACTATGACACATTTTTGGCGATCTAAAGCCATTCTTTTAAGGATAGTAATAATATCCTTGGCAGTTTCCTCGTCTAGATTCCCTGTCGGTTCATCTGCTAAGATAATTGGGGCCTCTGAAACCAAAGCCCGTGCAATAGCTACACGTTGTTGTTGCCCACCTGAAAGTTGCAGGACATTTCGATTAATTTGCTTTTCATCTAATCCCAATTCAGAAAGTATCTTCTCATCGGCATTTTTATTTACAAGTCGTACATTTTCTAAAGGTGTAAGATAATCAATAAGATTGTAATTTTGAAAAACAAGCGCAACATGGTGTCTACGGTGATAACTGTAGCCTTTTTTCTTGATATTTTCTCCGTTAAACAAGACCTGCCCCTTCTTGGGATAATCAAGACCTGCCAAAAGGGAAAGTAAGGTCGATTTTCCCGCTCCAGATTGCCCAATAATACTATAAAACTTACCTTTCTCGAAACGATAATTCACCTTCGAGAGGATAGCTTCACTTTTATTTTGATAACTATACGCAACATCTTTGAGTTCTAACATAGTGTTCCTTTCTCCTTAACTCATATTAGATAAGATTTCTTTTGGTGTTTTGCGCCAAATGAGACCTGTTGTCACACCGAGCGATGATATTACCAAGACTAGAAGACAGAGATAAGATAGCCCTAAAGGTAGTCCCTGAGGAATTTGATCTAATAACTGAAGAGCCTGCTGCTGTCCTTGCTGTCCTAAAAATTCTTGCAAAAACAGTCGACTTAGTAGCCGTCCAATAGCAATGGCCGGTAGCAAAGACATAAGGGACACCAACAATATCTCAACAAGAAATTGAACAAAAATGCGTCCCTTGCTCTTCCCAATTGCTAAAAGAATACCTATCTCATGATTTCGCTCACGCGTCCATAGTGCCATTAAAAACGAGAGGATACCTGCTCCTGTAACAATTAAACTAATCATCATCGTTCTGACGATTCCTTGTAGCGCTTGAGACGATTCCTTCAAGGAGTCAAAAGCCTTACGGTCCTCGTCCAAACGTAGACGATACCAATCGATATCTAATTGTTCCACTTGTTTAATGACTTGGTCGATTCTATCTGGATTTTTAATACCAAAGGATAATTTTGTCACTAACTTATCAGTCAAATTAAGCAGTTGGCTAGCGTCCTCATAATGGAGGAAGACTTGATTTTCACTTAAATCTGAGGACATTCCAGTAAATGTCTCCTCCTTCTTGCCAGAAAAAATACCAACGATATCAAAGGTCATTTCCTTAGTTCCACCTTCAATCATCTGAAAATTTGACAAGGTCAGCTTGTCTCCGACGCTTAGCTTATTTTTCCTAGCAAGCGATTCATGAATCATAATTTGCCCTTTAGCAGATAAGTGCTTCCCTTTAAGGAGTTGAAAAGCACCACTCCGAAAATCAACACTTTGGCCTGTTTCCTTAGTGAAAGTCGCTCCCAAGGCTTGATTAGCCTCATTATCAAGGTCATCACGTTCCACCGTTTGTTTTCCTGTAACGACCTTCTTATCGATTAGTCGTACTGGGCTTATATATTGAGGTATCGTTGAAGTCACATCAGATAGATGACTAATCTTTTCCCCCTCTTTCCAGGAAAATGCACTACCTCTTTCTTTACTTACCAGAGCAAAACTTGCCCCACTTGACTTCCTGATTTGTGCTTTCATTCCTTCACCAACTTGCATAAGAGAGAAACAAAAATACAAGCAAGATAATATCAAAAACAAAATGAGAAAAAGGATAATATTCCGCGTTTTTTTGCGAAAAATATAAGCAACTGCCTGTTGTAAGAGAACCATCTTCCACCTCCATTTAAGACATTAGCCCTCAGCTACACCAAAGATAGGTGAGGGCGCTTTCATTTTCTTATCCTAATTATAGACGACAAATGTGAAACCTTTATGAAATTAAATATTCTAAAATGATTGTTGTCTAAAAATCTAACTGCTGAAATGCAGAATCTCAATTAAATAATAACTCTAAAGGATTATAAAAAAATTCGTTTCAGGATTGACTTTAAACTCTTTTTCTCCAACAAATCGACTTTCGCTAATAGCATTTACCTTCGGCATTTGATATAATTTTCCTCAGAGGTATTTTTATTTATGAAGAAACAAGCTTTTAGTTCTGAACAGTATTTGAATCTGCAACGCGACCATATTTTGGAGCGTATTAACCAGTTTGACGGCAAGCTCTACTTGGAGTTTGGTGGTAAGATGTTGGAAGATTTCCACGCTGCCCGCGTCCTTCCTGGTTATGAACCTGACAATAAAATCAAGCTCCTTCAAGAGCTTAAAGAGCAAGTCGAAGTGGTTATCGCCATCAATGCTAGCAATATCGAGCACTCTAAAGCTCGTGGTGACCTTGGTATTTCCTATGACCAAGAGGTCCTTCGTCTGATTGATAAATTCAACGAGCTCAATATCTATGTGGGTTCTGTTGTTATTACGCAGTATTCTGGTCAACCTGCGGCTGATGCTTTCCGTAACCAATTGGAAAAAAATGGCATCACGTCTTACATCCACTACCCTATCAAGGGCTATCCAACGGATATGAACCATATCATTTCTCCTGAAGGTATGGGAAAAAATGACTATATCAAGACTAGCCGTAACCTTATCGTCGTTACTGCTCCTGGTCCTGGTTCTGGTAAATTGGCGACATGTATGTCTAACATGTACCACGACCAAATCAATGGCATCAAATCAGGTTATGCAAAATTTGAAACCTTCCCAGTTTGGAATTTGCCACTTCATCACCCAGTCAACTTGGCCTATGAAGCTGCCACTGCGGACCTTGATGATGTCAATATGATTGACCCCTTCCACTTGGAAACTTATGGCAAAACTACGGTAAACTACAACCGTGACATCGAGATTTTCCCAGTCCTCAAACGTATGCTTGAGCGCATCCTTGGTGAGTCACCTTACGCTTCACCTACGGATATGGGTGTTAACATGGTTGGTTTTGCCATTACGGATGATGAGGCAGCCAAAGAAGCTTCTAAACAAGAGATTATCCGTCGCTACTATCAAACCGTCCTTGATTTCAAAAATGAACGTGTTCCTGAGACTGCTGTCAAGAAGATTGAGTTGCTCATGAATGATCTTGGTATTACTCCTGAAGATCGCCAAGTGGTTGTTGCAGCACGCGCTAAGGCTGAAGAAACAGGTGGTTCTGCTCTTGCCCTCGAATTGCCAAATGGTCAAATCGTCACTGGTAAGAATTCAGAACTCTTTGGTCCAACTGCAGCTGCTTTGATTAATGCTATCAAGACTTCTGCAGGTATTGATAAGGATACTAAACTTATCGAGCCTGAAGTGGTTAAACCTATCCAAGGTCTGAAAATTGACCATCTGGGTAGCCGTAATCCTCGTCTCCACTCCAACGAAATCCTTATCGCCTTAGCCATTACAGCTGCCAACAATGCGGATGCGGCGCGTGCCATGGAGGAACTTGGTAACCTCAAAGGTTCTGAAGCTCACTCAACAATCATTCTTACCGATGAAGACAAAAATGTTCTTCGTAAGCTCGGTATCAATGTGACCTTCGATCCTTACTATCAATACGACAAATTGTACCGTAAGTAATTCATGATTTAAAACAAGAAAGACCTCAGTTTTACCAACTGGGGTCTTTTCGAAATCACTTTAGCTGGAGAAAGAAAAAAGGGAAACTCTATCGAGTTCCCTTTTTGATAACCCACTTTTTCGTCTCGACCCGTTCCCAATGAAAAGGGAGTGGCCTAGCATTATTATGAAAAAGTGAGTTAAAGGTATCAAACAGAGGGCTAAGCCACTCCCGATTCTAATCAGCCTACGATTTCTAACTTGAGAAAAGGTAAGCTAAAAAGCAAAATTATAGTAGATAGGACAGCAACAAGTGGGAGATAACGACCTCCAAAAAGGTAGAGAAACAATGGAGCTAACGCTATGAAACGATTTAGAAAATTACTAGTAACCCGAACGGTTTGTCCGTCCTCCACAGTAATAGTATTAGACTTGTAACCCAATTTACCAATACTCAAACGAGCTTTTGCTGACGGCAGAGAAACAGTCACTGCTTCCACACCAGAAACTGTTCCAACAAGACTAGTGTCTACTCGAATGGGACTCTTTCTAGCCACCTTGCTCGCTTCAATTGTAATACTAGCCACTGGGCATCTCCTTTTCCTATCTTATTACTTACATTATACACCTTTCGAAACGCTTTCACAAGCTAATTGGCTATTAAATCAAGGTTTCTTGAAAATGTTTTATGTTTTCAAAAGTTCTTAAACCGCTTTGATTAACTTTGAAAATATTGAATTTTAAATAGTAAAAAGGGCCCAGTCCTATCCGATACAGAACTGAACCCTTTCCTATAACAATTTGTCTATCATGTAGGAATAAGTGCTTGAGGGGGATAGTATTCCTATACGGGAATGGAGGCACTTTCCTTACAAAAGACCTCATTTACTTAGTCCAATCCATTAACATAAGCATCTACTGCTACGATTGCTTGGGCAATATCAGAGGCTTTCACTTCAAATGGCATTTGATGGATAGTTTCTCCTTCAATAGTCGCTTGTTGACCAACCTTGAGAAGATCTTCGTAGCTTGCATTTTCAAGATGCATTTCTTTAAGAGTAGTTGGCATGCCAATTTTTTGATAGAAGCGAATGTATTTATCCAAAACTTCTTTTGGACGATTTTCTAAGAACAATTGCACAAGAGTTCCGTAGGCTACTTTTTCACCATGAGTCAAATGGTGAATATCGCCAGTGAGGGCTGTGAAACCGTTATGGATGGCATGGGCAGCAGCCAAACCACCACTTTCAAATCCAATACCACTAAGAAGGGTATTAGCTTCAATAATATTTTCCAGGGCAGGCGTTACCACTTCAGCTTCACAAGCGGCCATGGCTTGTAGACCATCTGCAAAAAGAATCTCTTCACAGCGTTCAGCAATGGCAACCCCTGCTAGAGTTTGGTGTTTACCTAGCATAGTTTTTCCGTTAGCTTGCATAACTGCTCGAGCTTCTACCCAAGTTGCTAAGCCATCTGCAATACCAGATGCTAACAAACGTTTTGGTGCTTGAGAGATCACTTTACTATCCACCAAAACCAACTCTGGGTTCTTAGAATAGAAGATATAGCGCTCAAAGGCACCCTCGTCAGTATAGATAACAGACAAAGCTGAAACTGGAGCATCTGTAGATGCGATAGTTGGGGCAATAACAACTGACGATTGTATAAGGTCTGCAATAGCTTTAGCACTATCGATAGTCTTACCACCACCGAGTCCAATAACTAAATCACAACCTTCTTCTTTGGCTAGGCTGACCACACGATTAATTTCATTATCCGATGCTTCTCCATTAAAGAAGACTGGTACAACTGTGAGTCCATTTTGAACAAGGTATTCTTCGAAACGTTTACCTACAATATCATAAACTACTGAGTCACATAGTAAAACAGGATGAGTTCCCAATTCTGAAATGGCTTTTGCATTTTCAAATAAGGCATTTTCACCTTGAATGTAACGTGACGGACTTGCAAAATTTCTCATGTCTTTCTCCTTTGACATAAATGTATTTATATAGAATCGGTTAAATGGACCTATTCCTATCTTATGCAGGGCTAAATCCTTTTAAGAGACTGTCTATCTTTTGTAGTCAGTACATTATACTGGTCTTGTTTATCATCTAATCGCTACTCTTCTTCTGGGTAGACCAAGCCCCAATCTTTGCGGAGTTGAGTCATGAGCTCCATGACATCTCGGCTGTAATTGAGGTAGGTATGATCATCCTCGCCTGCAACAGCTGCTTCCATGTCTAGGACCTCATACTGGAGGGCTTTGGCAGTTTCTCCTGACTCGATGACTTCTTGTGAGCCATCTTCCGTATAGGTGATGACCGCCTTTTGCCCACGTGGGTACTCGTAAAGTTCGATATAGCCCTTGTCATAAGCGATGGTGCCACGCTTAGGTTGTTTGGCATGAAGACTCAATGTCACCGTCGCCATTTCCCCTTCTGCATTGGTAAGAAGAATACCCGCTTGCTCATCAACGCCAGTCGGAGCTAATTTGACCTGTGAAACCATCTCTGTCGGTTGTGAGGTCATAAACCAACGCACGAAAGATAGGGCATAGACACCGATATCAAGTAGGGCACCACCAGCCAGATTACGGTTGAAAAAGCGGTTGGTCATGTCATATTCTTTATAAGAACCGAAGTTCATCTGAATAATCTTAAGGGGACCTAGCTTACCACTTTCCACGATTTCAGATAGTTTTCGATAGATAGGCATATGGAAAATGGTCATGGCTTCTGCCAGTTTGACATGATTTTCTTCGGCCAGTTGGATAGCTTCTGCCAATTCCTCACTATTTAAGGTGATAGATTTTTCACAGAGGACGTGTTTACCTGCTGCGAGTGCCTTGCGAAGAAAATTGATATGCGTATTGTGAGGCGTTGAAATGTAGATAATATCCACTTCAGGATCTTTAAACACTTCGTCAATCTCTTTATAAACCTTTTCAATGCCATATTTCTCAGCAAAGGCCACTCCCTTATCATAGGTACGATTGGCAACGGAATAGAGTTTACCACCTAGAGCTTCTAAAGCCTGTGCCAACTCATTGGCAATAACACCCGTCCCAAGACTAGCCCATTTATACTTAATTTGATTTGTCATAGTTTTCCTTTATTCTATTTTTGAATGGTTAATTCATTTATCTGTGATAAGATTTCAACTTCACTCGCTCCTGCCTGAAGCAAGGCTGATGCCGCATAGGCCCCCTCAATGAGAGGTACCTGCTGAATAAGGATTTCCTTGTCTGAAAATTCTTCAACCATCTCCAAATTCATGCGAGCACTGCCCAGATCATAAAAGGCCAAGAGACGGTTAGCAGGCTGACTATCCACAGCTACTTGCACATGGTCAAAACTAGATCCCAGTCCACCATCTTCAAGACCGCCTGTAGCCGTTAAAGGAATATCTGGTGCAACTTCACGAATCAGACTCACCAAACCTTTAGCGATATCAGCAGAGTGGGATACAATCACAATTCCAAGTTCTGGCATGTCCTATTCCTCCGCTTCTAGTAAGGCTTTGAAGAGTAAGCCAGATGAATACGAGCCTGGGTCAATGTGACCGATAGAACGCTCTCCTACATAAGAGGCACGTCCCTTGGTAGCCGCAACATCCTTGGTTGAAAGAACAGCTTTGTCAATGACATCATTGGTTAGTTGACCTTGTTTGACAGCTTCAACAACCGGATGCCAAACATCCACCATGGTTTTTTCGCCAACTTGTGCATGGCCTCGTTTTTTAATCATCTCGAGACCTGCCTCAAGCACTCCTGCCAAATCCTGTCCAGCTTGTTCAGCCTTCATCATCCCCATAAAGGCAGAGCCATAGAGCGGACCAGAAGCCCCACCAACCTTGCTAATCAAGGCCATTGAGACTGCCTTAAACACTTCTGCTGCACTTTGTGGTTCCGTGCTCTTAATAGCCTCAATGGCTGCCGCCATACCACGCGCCAAGTTAGCACCATGATCACCATCTCCAATAGGACCGTCTAATTCAGACAAGTGGTCTTTTTCTGCTTCAACTTTTTGGTCAAAGCCTTGCATCCATTTTACTGCAACTGTTTTATCCATAATATACCTAATTTCTAGTTCTCACGTCAGACTACCAAGCAATAGTCTTAACTGGACTCTCCAAAGCCTCAAGCCAAGCCTCATCTTCAATCTTCATGAGTGTCAATGACAGACCAGCCATGTCGATAGAAGTCATGTAGTTCCCTAGTTTTCTATAGGTCACTTCTAGCCCCGCATCTCCAAGAAGGCTTGCAACATCATTGGCAAAGACATACTGCTCCATGAGAGGTGTCGCACCCATACCATTGATGAGAAGGGCATAGCGTTCACCTGACTTAGCCTCAAAGGCTTCAAGGAGCTTCCCTGTCAATTCTTCAGCTAACTGTCGAGAAGCTTGCATAGACTCCTTGCGATATCCTGGTTCACCGTGGATACCAATACCATACTCTATTTCATCCTCTGCTAGGACAAAACCAGGTTTACCGACCTCAGGAACCGTCGCACCACTAAGGGCCAAACCAATGGTGTGGATATTAGGAACAATCTTGTCAGCCAAGTCTTTGATTTCAGCCAGAGACTTACCTTCGCGAGCCGCATGACCTAGGATCTTATGCACGAAAATGGTACCTGCAACCCCACGACGGCCTTGAGTATAGAGGCTATTTTCCACAGCAATATCGTCGTCCACAACGACACTGGCAACCTCGATACCTTCCATCTCAGCCAATTCTTGAGCCATCTCAAAATTCATGATGTCACCAGAATAATTTTTAACAACCATGAAGACACCAGCTCCTTGGTCCGCTTCCTTGATGGCTTCCAAAATTTGATCAGGCGTTGGTGACGTAAATACTGCACCTGCGATGGCTGCAGAAAGCATACCATCACCTACAAAACCAGCGTGTGCTGGCTCATGACCACTTCCACCACCAGAAATGAGACCAACTTGACCAGCAGCCTGCTCATTTCTTACAATGATGTCAAAGCCGTCAACACGATGCACCAAATCACTGTGAACATAAGCCAAACCATCTAGCATCTCTGTCACAACATTTTCAGGTTTATTGATAATTTTTTTCATGGAATTGTCTCCTTTTCAAAGGTATCATCTATTTGCACTTACATTTGTTCCCTTCTCTAATTGCTAAGACCCCTATAAATAAAGGAATTAAACGCTTTTTAAGAAAGGTAGCGTAAAATATGTAAACGCATACATTTTATAATTTAATTGTAGCATTTGCCTCTACCAATGGCAAGGCAAAAGGCAAGCCCTCCATTTTCCTGCCCCCCTATCATTAAGTAGGAGAAAAATCTCATAGAAAGTCCTATTTTAGTCGTCAAAGCTATTGAAAAACCACCATTCAAGCCTTATAATGGAATGACGAATTAAGCGATAAGGAGGTTCAAATGACCATCGATTTTCCAAGAGAAACAGAAATAGAAACCAAAAATGAAATGGATGCCGTCCTTCAGGCAGGCCGTGTCCTGATGGAGAGCGGTGCTGAGATTTACCGTATCGAGGACACCATGGGACACATGGCCAAGTCTCTTGGTATCAGAGACTTCTCCACTTATGTGGTCAATCGAGGAGTCATGATTTCTGGACTCAACCGCTCAGGTCTTAAAGAGTCTCGTGTCCTAGCTACCTCAGTCCCGTCTATCCATCTAGGTAAACTAGAGGAAGTAAACCGCCTGTCTCGTGAACTGGCAGAACAGCCAAATCAGCCTGTTTCTAGCATTTTCCAAAAGCTGAAAACCATTGAGCAGAAGACTTTCTATCGTCCTTTAGAGGATATTATAGCCTGTGTCATTGGTGCTGGGAGCTTCTCGCTAGCTCTAGGAAGTAGCTGGATTGATGGGACTGCTGCGGCTATATCGGGAGTTTTTGTAGGGATTGGCATGCAACTCTTTTCCCGTTTTATTCATACCAGTTTCTTGCAGATTATCCTTTCTAGTGCCATTGCCGCTTTATCAGCTAACATTCTCTATTATTTGGGTATCGGGCAACATCGTAGCGTGATTATTCTGGGCACCTTGATGATTTTGATTCCTGGGGCTTACTTTGTAAATGCCATTCGAGAATTCACCCAGAACAACTACTATAGCGGTCTAGCCCTGATGTTGTCAGGGGTCTCCACTTGTCTATCTATCTCTGTCGGTGTTCTTGCCATGATTTCCATCCTCCCCTTTGCGGAACAGTTATCAGGCATATTCTCAACACCGTCAACCTCATGGCTGGGGGTCTTGATTCAGACCTTCATGGCAGGACTTGGGACAGCAGCCTTCTCCGTGCTTTACCGAGTGCCTAAGAAATACTTCTTAGACCTTGGGACCCTAGGTGCCGGCTCATGGCTCCTCTACCTCTTGATTTGGAATAATACCCATCACGAGGTCCTCGCCATCCTCTTCCCAGCCCTATTAGTCACTATCACCTCACGCTTTTTGGCCCACTACCGTAGATGTCCAGCTACAGTCTTCCTAGCCTCAAGCATGTTCCCACTCATCCCTGGGATGAGCTTCTACCGTGCGGTCTACTTCCTCTTAATCGGAAATGCAGACCTAGGCCTCAGCTTCCTACGAGCTTGTTTCCTGGCCTCCTTTACCATCGCCATCGCCGTCAGTTTGACACAACAAATCCCTAGCCGCTATTTTGTACTAGGGAAGAAAAAATAAATTGTTGAAAGCCACTGGTTTTATATGCCAGTGGCTTTTTTGGTGGCGTTCTAAAATCAGTGGATAGCATATTATGAATATCAAAAATACCCTACTCAAGGATCTATCCGCTGCTAACTTAAAGCAAATACATCATTAACTCTCTTTAATGAAAGTTTATCATTCATATACTATCAGTTTTGTTTAGAGTAGAGTTGGAAAGAGTTTATACAAAAAATAAAAACGCTTACACAATTCTTTGATTTTATTAAAATGTGATGATAAACTTGATATGTAAGCAATAGAACTATAATATTAACTTAATTTTACTCATGAGTTAACCATATCCTTGCTAACATTGTTCAGTTTAATGAAAGGAGCATTATCATGGAAAAGAAAGTATACTTTAAACTTCACAAAGTAAAAAAGCAATGGGTAACCATTGCAGTAACTGGTCTAGCTCTAGGACTTAGTTTTGCAAACTTGGGCTATGTGTCCGCAGCTGAACAGACTCACCCCACCTCAGAACCAACTGTTGAAAACAGCATCCAAGAAAACGCAATTGATGTCGTAAGCTCGTCAACTAATGAAGTTATTACTAAACCAGAAGAAAACAAATCTTTCGACGCCCCCAATACAAGAGAAAACATCACTGAAGCTACTTCTACTGAATCTGACCTAAGTACCACTGAAGCAACTGTTCCAGAAACAAGTACTTCTGAAATTAACTCTCAACAAGCTTTTCGTTCGGAAGTCTCTACTGTTACTAGCAGTGAAGTCGTAAGCTCTGAAACATCACATTCTGAAACAAATACAGCCCATGAAGTAGAAGAAAGTCCTGTAATATCCGGCGGTCATTACACTAGCGATGATCAGGGCAGCTGGTACTATATTAAGGATGGGAAAGCACTTACTGGTATGCAAAATATTGATAATGTGAATGTCTACTTCGATGCCGATGGTAAGCAAGTCAAAGGAGACACCCGTCACGTTAATGGATCAACATATCACTTTGAGAAAGATAGTGGACAACTTACCCGTAATGCTTTTGCATCTGATAAGAATGGAAATTGGTACTATTTAGGCCACGATGGGAAAGCACTTACTGGTAGCCAAGTTATTGACAATATTCCACTCTACTTTTACCCTAATGGTGTTCAAGCTAAAGATGCCTTTGTCATCCTAGATGGAAATTCCTATTATTTTCAAAAAGATACTGGCCAATTGGTTCGTGACCGTTTTTGGTCGGATGACGACGGCAACTGGTACTATAGTGATAAAGAAGGGAAACTTCTAACAGGCGAACAGACTATAGATGGCTTCGACATGTATTTCTACCCAGACGGTGTTCAGGCCAAGGGTGAAATCGTTACAATAGGTATCGAACCCTATTACTTTGACAAGGATAGTGGTCATAAGGTTATAAATACCGACATCACTATTAATGGAAAAACTTACCACGCAGAAGCTAATGGACTTTTGATTGAAACTGAACAGAAACTTCCTCAACGTCCACTTGTTTCTGGTGGCCATTTCGAAGAGGATTCCTCAGGCAACTGGTATTATTACACCGCAACAGGAGAAAAACTAAGAGGATGGCAAAATGTAGATGGAGTAACTCTTTACTTTGATGAAGAAGGTCGTCAAGCGAAAAATGGCGAAAGAATCATAGACGGCTTCCATTACTATTTTAGTCACTATTCAGGTGCTGTAAAAACCAACTATTGGCATACTTGGTCTATTGAAATCAGAAGACAGGAACCATTTGCTAAAACGTATAACGTCTATTATGGTTCTGATGGTCGACGTTACTATGGATGGCATCGAGTTGGCGATCAACTTTATTATTTTGATTATAAGGGTCGAGTTGAAAATGATCTTACTATCTTCAAAGGACAAAACTACCTCTTTGATAATCATGGAAAATTGGTAAAAGATGCCTTTTATATTCAGTCATTACGTGTCTTTGTTGGAACTTTAAATACTAGCTATCGCTCCAATAAATTTGGCCAAGTACTAACCGGAGAACATCATATTAATGGTGATGACTACTATTTTTCAAATTCTGGTTCACCAGTCACTGGTATAGTCAATAAAGGAGGCAAGGACTATTACTATTTTGAAGGCAAACTTCTAAAAAACTATCTCGGACCTTTACTCGGACGTCAGGAACTGGATTATGATGCATACTACTCTGGCATCGTAGGTACAGATAAGGATGGGGTTTTACTTACTGGTGTTAGCACTGCAAATAATGGTAAACTCTATTATTTTGAAAATATCTATTTTGATAATAGCAATATCCCCAAAATGTTTACAGTTACAACACCTACTTGGAAAACGATTGATGATAAGCTATACCACTTAGAGCCTAGCATAAACAGAACTTACAAGAATGGTGGAAGAAGTTATACCCATACCGTCAGGGAAGAAGTAGACATTATTGACCACGGAGTACGAACAAAGACCGATAAGATTAAACGTATTATTCGTGATAATTATAGTAATCTATACTATCTTGATGAAAACAATGATTTCTACATCGGACATCTACTTCCAGAAAACACAGATTTAACTAAGATTGAAGAAACTGTAATTCAAAGTGATAATAAATTCTATGCTTTCAATAGAACAAGTTCGCTTTCCGAAACTTCCCCTCTCACAGTTTCCAAGACCTTAGTTTACAATAAAAAAGCCTACCTCATTGATGATAAAGGAGTAGCGACCGAAACTAAACTAACAAATCGTTTCGAACACGATGATGCATGGAATTGGTACTACTTTGATAACGAGGGAAAAGCTGTCACAGGACTCCATTCAATAGATAATGTCACTCTATACTTTGATAAAGAGGGCAAACAAGCTAAGGGAAGACTTGTCGAAATTGACGGTCAAACACATTATTTCGATAGAGACAGCGGAGCTATGTGGACTAACCGAACACTTGAACTTAATGGTATTCGTTATGTCATTGACCAAAATGGTTATGTAACTATGAATAAACCTGGACAATTTATTCAAGATAGAGATGGTGATTGGGCTTATATTAAAGAGAATGGACAGTTAGCCACTGGACTTCAAATTATTAATCATCAAAAATACTACTTTGATCCAACTGGAAAACAAGCCAAAGGAAAACGACTTCTGCTTGATGGAAAGTACTATTTCTTCGATAACGATACTGGTGCTATGTTCGTAAATAAATTCCATGAAACAGGCGATTACTTTTCTAAAAAATATACTTATTTTGGCGAGGATGGAAGCCAGATATTTGGTTGGGCAACTATTGACGGTAAACGTGTTTATTTTAAAGAAGATGGCTACCAAGTTCGAAATGATAGACACAAGATAGGTGATTTCGATTATTTCTTCAAAAAAGACGGTAGTATGCTTTCTGATGATATTGACGGCGACTACAAATACTATTATGCTGATAAGGACGGTCATCTACAGTTCGGATGGGTTACTCATAATAATGAAACCTACTATATTAGCCCACCATGGGGAGCTGAAAACCGAACATATCTAGAAAATATCAATGAAAAGACCTATCTTTTGGGCCCTAAAGGACGACTTCTAAGGAATACAGCTACAGACACCTCGACCTCTTGGAATGGTTTCTGTATCTCTGATGAGAATGGAGTTGTAAAAACAGGTGTCATTCGGTTAGAAGATAATAGGCTCTATTATTTCAATCCTAAAATTTATATGACTACTCCTTTTAGTGGCGAATGGGCAGAGTTTGATGGTAAACTTTATCATTTTGAAAAGCCGATATCAGTTAGTCCAGAGTCAAAAGGTTCTCCAATTACCACTAACACTACGCTTAAAAAAGATGGAAAAACCTATATTATTGACGAAAATGGCGTAGCTACAGAGAAAAAGGATTAATATCAAACTAACAACTGTAAGCATTTGAAAAATACCTCATTTTTGCCAAAATGTATTCAAAAACACCAGAAATCATTTTTTCTGGTGTTTTCTTTTTGTCTAAAACCTAGTAAAGCTACCGGCAAAATCTCTATCATCAATCTACTTCAAATCAAAATATTCCTTGACATCCTTAGCATAGCCATACTGTTGATTCAAAGTCTCTAACAAGTCTTTGTTATGACCTGGATAAGTGTCATTTCTTCGTAACTCTTGATAAAGCTCGATATAGGGCAACTGTTTATCTTTGGCTAACTGCAGCTCTGCTTCATAATCATAGGCA
Organism: Streptococcus parasalivarius; assembly: GCF_054785155.1. Classification (NCBI taxonomy): domain Bacteria; kingdom Bacillati; phylum Bacillota; class Bacilli; order Lactobacillales; family Streptococcaceae; genus Streptococcus; species Streptococcus parasalivarius. The sequence goes on along the minus strand of NZ_BAABOB010000004.1, from coordinate 88,966 downwards.
ATCTTTCGAAATTGGAGATTAGTAAGACCATCTTCTTCGACATCTATAATAGCATACTGGGCCCTGTGATTTTGTAGAGGTGACCAATCAAAATAGGGCATCCCAATCGTACCAGGATTGAGAATTTGTTGCCCCATACTACCATAGCGAAGCAGTTGCTTATGCACATGACCGTAAATCGCCATATCTGTTTGATTATCTAGCAACTGATCAAAATGACTGGTATCATTAGCTGGACGTAACTCACCTCCGTAGTTCTTCTCCGGTAAGTGATGCGTCAAAGAAAAACGAATCCCATTGATTTTCTTCTTCACAACCAGAGGCAGAGAACGTATCCAATCAACATATTTAGAATCTAGTTCTTCCATCAAGTAATGGGTAAGTCGCAGGAGCTGAATTTCTTGAGGGTCCTCCAGACCATATTCCTCATCTAAAGCCTCCAAAACGCAATCATCCCAATTTCCTCGAACGGTGGCTGTTATCGGAATTGAAGACAGAAGCTCAAAGAGTTCATTTCTTCCTGGGCCAGGTAACAAAATATCCCCCATCAACCAATATTCTGTTGCACCCAACTCTTGTGCATCCTTAATAACTGCTTCAAGAGCTGTTGTATTCCCATGAATATCTGACAAAATTGCAATACGATGTTTCATCTATACTCCTTTACTGATGGTCCACTAGGTTGAAACCATTACAACATCAACTATTCTTCCTTGACTTCACCCTCATACAAACTTGCTACCAAGCGTTCAAAGGGCTCTATATACTCCCAGTACTCAAAAGGGAGATTTGAGATTCTACTTAGATCATTATCATCAAAATGATACACGAGATGGCGTAGTATTTGATTTTCAATATAATGAATATCTCTCAACTGCTCTAGGCTGATTGTATCTAGTTCTATGATGTAGTGACACAAATCATCAAGTGCTTTTACGTCAAATTTTTTCTCCTCGTGTAGGAAGTAGAGAAAGCTCTGATTCTCACCCCTTTTATTATCTTCTATCAGATTCCTTTTATGCTTCATTCTTGAATCCTTTCCTTAATAGCAACATTATAACACTAGAAAATGATTCCCCAAAGCGACAACATAAAAAGAGAATCTGGAATGTTTCCATTCCAAATTCTCTTCTTCTTGATTTCCAAAATAGCAAGACTTTTTACCACAAACTAATGCGTTTGCTTGGTGCTAGGTACATGTCGTCGCCTTGTTTGATTTGAGGGTAGGCCTCATAAAACTCAGGAAGGTTTTTAAGTTGTTGGTTAACACGCAACTCATTTGGTGCGTGGACGTCTTGCACCATGGTATATTTATTGTACTGTAGGCTGGCCTTTTGTTTCCAGATATTTGCGTAATTCTCAAAGTAATCCTTGAGGTTAGGTTTTGTCATATCTGTTTTGAGCACTTGGAGTGTGGATGAGAGACCACCAGCATCTGCGACATTCTCAGTGACTGTGAGTTTTCCATTTACCTTAGTCCCGTAAATTTCCAAACCATTCCACTGGTCTTCAAAGGCTTTGATCCTCTTGTCGAAAGCTTTACTATCTGCTTTTGTCCACCAGTTATGCATGTCGCCGTTCTCATCATAGTCGGCACCATTGGAGTCAAAGGCATGCGTAATTTCATGTCCAATCACGACACCGATACCACCATAGTTCTTTTCAGTACTTTGGTTCTTGTCATAAAATGGAGCTTGCAAAATGCCAGCTGGGAAGTTGATGCTATTGCTTTCTGGGTTGTAATAGGCATTGATATCAAAAGCAGAACCAGACCATTTATTCTTATCAATAGGCTCATCAAAATGGTCAATGGTATAACGTTTTCCGAACTGGGCAATGTCTTCTGACAACTCAAAGAAGGACTTGTTAGGGTCAAGATGTAATTCTTTGGTTCCAGGATCCACATCTTCCTGATAACCTACAAAAACCTTCATTTTATCCAACTTTTCGATGGCCTTGTTACGTGTTTCTTCCGTCAACCAATCATTCTGTTGGAGACGGCCACGATAGACATTTTTGATTTTATCAATCATGCCTGTCACATCAGTCTTGGCTTCCTCACCAAAGTATTTACGTCCATAATAGACACTCATGACATCGCTAAACAGATTGACACTCATCTCGTAAACCGTATCTTCCTTAGAAATTGGCTTCTGTGTGCCCATAATAGCCATGCTAATCGATTGAAAATTTAAGCGGTAATCTTCTGTTAGAGAATTTGACGCTGCCATAGCTTCTTGCACCAACATCCATGATTTTATTTTAGAAAAATTGTCCTGATTAACGACCTTACTATAATTCTCAAAATACTTGGTATTAGGGACATTGATGGTTTCTAAATCACGTCCCATAATGCCTTTGATGACATCATATAATTTGAAGGAACCTGAGTAGGCATTAATCTCTTCTGCAGTTTTAGGATGAACCAAATTCTTACTCTCAGACATCTCTTCATTACTGAGACTGTACTTAGCAATGATTTCGTCGAACTCCAGTGCTTCTTTGACAATGCGTTTACTATTTTTTTCACTATATCCAAGCATTTCCAAAGCTTTTTGCGTGGCTGTCTCGATTGGAGTCAAATATTGTTTTTTGCTCGACTCATCTTTATAAATAGACACATCTGGCAATAAGATGCTTGGAGGGCTCAATTGGATTTGTTTCTGGCTGGTATTCTCTGCGTTAGTTCCTACGTCATAACCAAATGGAATAGGAATCCCTTTATCAGTTAAGCTAGCAGATTTATTGGCCAAATCATTTAGATCCTTGATATCCTCAATTTCTTTTAGATAAGGTTTGAGAGGTTCTAGTCCATCTTTCTCACGCTGCTTGTAATCACTAGCAGCCTTGTAGAAAGTGATAAACTCAGACATCCCCGTAATGTCTGAAGATTCCTTTCCTTCCCCTAAATTTTTGATATCCTTCTTTAGCTTCCCTTTGACATCTTCATCTAATGTATAAAAACTATCAATGCTTGGAGAATCAACAGGAATTTTTGCTTTTAGGAGCCACTCCTTGTTGACAGCCTGATAAAAATTTGAGGCTACCGTAGCATTCTTGTCAATCGGCGTCTCTTGTGGGACAAAGGTTTTATAGGCCCAAAAACCACCTCCTGCAAGAGCCAAGGCCAAGGCTCCCGTTATGGAACTAAGAATAATTTTCTTACGCTTTTTCATAGATACTCCTTAGAAAATTAGATTAATATACTTGTATTATATCATTAGAACATTGATTTTAGCAAGATGTTTTTGGGAGACAAAAAGAAGTAATTAGTCGATTACTTCTCTGTATTTTCTTACACTGCTAAAATTAAATATTATGACACTCAAGATAAGTATTTTCAAAGATCATCTAAACAACATGACGAGTGATGATGACAATCCTCTTGCTAGATTAATGTTACGCTCTGATTTTTCTTGGAATTCTGTGAGCGTCTTACTCAAGTCACTCACTCCAGAACTCAGAGAAATCCCTTTAGAAAGATTGCGGACTGCTAGAGCCTGAATAGCTCTACATAATTCTGCAAGAAGTTCATCATTATCCTTCTTTCCAACTTCGATTTCATTTTTAAACGTTACGAGCAACTTTCTCTCTTTTTCAGTTGTTTCTGGATTTACAATCAGATTATAGATATTGTTTAAGATATCCGTAATTTGCGTGTTATTGCTTTTTGTCATCTAGATTACCTCCTATAACCTGTAGCAAGATTAGGTCGAGCAAGTGAATTAAATTGGTTATTTGTTTGTGTTGTCATGAGCAACGACCTCTTTTAATAGTTCGCTGTGACATCATTATACACATCTAGCATATCAAATTCAAGAACAAAAATATCCTTCTGCCATATATGGTCCAATCTATGACACAGACGGACAAAAAAAGTAATCAGACGATTACTTTCTTAAACTGCGAAAATTGGGTAACAAGATACTCAAGATTAGAACTACAAAAACACCTAAAATAATAATTGTAGTATAGGGGTTAAAGCATAGGCTGATTAACAAGGTAAGACTCATTGCAACCATTAGGTAACCTAACTTTCTCGCTACTGAGTTACTGCTCTCACTGTGATTTTTAGTAGCTAGACCAATACTTTTAGGAAGATAATTTCCGATTACTAGAAAAATGAGTGCCACTAACCAAATGACAGTCAATCGAACTTGGACATGTCCGCCCATGGCAACAGTCAATACGAGACCTTGAATGATAACTGCAGAAATCGGAATAAGCCATAACATAAACTCTTTTAAGAATGAAATGGTTATTTGTTTAAAATATGAAAATAAGAGATTATAAATGGCAAGAGCAATAAAAGGAAGGACAACTATTGCTAAATTGCGATTCATAAAACCATTGGCTTGCTCTTCGACATTAAAGTGGATAGCAATCTGATTTGGTAGTTGTTTGTAAAAGACTAGTCCGACAATAACCGGTGTGAGTATCACAATATTACCAATAACTCTTTGCATATTATTTTTCATCTTCTGTTCCTCCAAGTGACTGAATCCACGTTAAAATTTCTTCAAAAACGGTTAAGTTCAAACTATAGTAAATAAAATTCTTCTGCTTTTCTTCTTCAATAAGTCCTGCTTTTCTCAAGGTAGACAAATGATGAGAAACTGTTGCGGGAGCCAAGTCAAACTGTTGGCTGATTTCTCCAGCTGACTTGGGCCCAGACTTTAGATAGTCTAAAATTTCTCTCCTCACAGGGGCAGAGATGGCTTTTAAGGTTTCAGATAAGCCCATGAGTTTCCTCCTTTTTCCAAATTTGGCGTGTCACAAGTCCGACACCTAGCACATAAATAGCTAACATGACTTCAATTAATAAGATATTTCTGACTATCCCTTGTTGATAAGCACCTGCCAAAAAATCGATGGTAGCATGAAGTAATATCGCCCCTAAATAGAATGAAAGCTTATGCTTAGTGACTGCTAGAAAATCCCAAGCTGTAAGCAAGACTTGTAATACCAAAGCAACTAGTCTTTCAAAGAGAGACATGATCACAACAAAGCCAGTTAATTGGTTAACCTGACTCACAAGAAGTGAAGGTAACTGACTGACCTGACCTGAATGGACGGCCTGTAAAACAATAATGTTAATGAGTAAGCCCATCACTCCAAGCAAGATAAATTCACTAAGACCATGTCCAAAACCGTAGGCTACAATATCAGACGTCATCAACCTTCTTTTCTTTGCAAGGACCTTAAACACCACATAGCGTGTTGTTTCTTCGACAAGGCCAGCCATAAGTCCTCCATAAATAATGGTCAACCATTTAGAAGAGTGAGCAAGACCAGAAAGAGCCACAGCATTGATAGGTCCTTCAATCATCATGACAGGTAAGGCAAAACCAATCAGACCTACTAAAAAGAGCTTGATTGAAAATTGCCATTTTTTCTTCAGAATGATAAAACTTATGATGGCGATAACTAACATGGCAAGAATTGTCATAAAAAGGAGTGTTTCCATTTGATTTATCCTTTCCTTGAGACGGAGCATCAATACGACTTGAGTCAGAATATCTATTTCTATATTTTTCGAAATAGATTATACGCTTTTCCTAAAGCACTGTCAAGACTATTTCGAAGAAAATCGAAATAGGAGCACAAAAAAAGACCGTTTTCACGATCTTTCTTCTTGAGAATTTTCCCTCATTCTCGTCTGTGTGTTCTCCGGGCAGTCACCGGAGCTACTACTGCTTATCTTCCTGGGATATATTCGCCAGTGTTTGCATCGTAGTAACGGCGTTGGCCGTTGACTGTGACGTAGGCACCTTTAACTTGGCGACCTGATTGGTCAAAGTAAAGGTGTTGGCCATTGATGACTTGTTCCCCTGTCACGGCATAGCCATCAGCTCCGAAATAAGCCCAGACGTTAGGCTCGATTTGAGCGAAGCGGTTGGTTACAGGTTGGCCATCGTTTTCGTCATAGTACTTGTAACGACTGCCGACCTTAACGGCCTTGCCCTTGTACTGGATACCATTTTGGTCAAAGTAGTATTCCTTGCCATTGATAGTCCAATTGCCTTTAAGGGCTTGGCCTTCAGTATTGAAGTAAGACCATTGGTTTGGTGCAATTTCAGCAAAGCTGCTTGTTACAAGAGCTCCACTCTGGGCATCATAGTAATAAGTCTTACCATCTTCGACAACCGTTTTCCCCTTGACTTGGATACCATTTTCATCAAAGTACTTAAGGTAGCCATGATCAGCACGAACTTGGCCGATAGCCATTGAACCGTCGTGTTTGAAGTACATCCACTGGTTATCACCTACTTGGAGGTAGCGTCCGCTAGCGAGAATTCCTGTTTCTGGCTCATAGTAATACTTAATGCCATTTTCTACGATAATTTCACCCTTAGCTTGGCTACCATCTTCCTTGAAGTAATAGAGGTGACCATCAATGTATTGACGTCCAGTGACACGGTTCCCCTCTTTATCAAAGTAGTTCCAAGCCTTAGTCGCTGGATTGTAGACAAAGATGCTACGTCCGATTTCACCTGCTGGTGTGATGTAACGGGCCTTACCATTTTCAAAGATAATAGAATCAGCTCGGTTGCTGTAGGCCGTACCGACACTACCATCTTGGTTAAAGTAATAAGTCTTACCGTCAATGACACGTGAACCAGTCACAGTGTTACCATCAGCGTCAAAGTAATAACGTTTACCTGTGCTGCTATCAGTCGCAAAGACATTGCGTCCCATGTCACCAGTTTCTGCAACATAGTAATGCAATTTGCCATCATCTGTACGGACAATACGATCCTTGGCCTGAATACCAGTTTCACGGTCAAAGTAGAAATGGTGGCCACTCCAATGAAGGTTACCCACTACCATGGTTCCTTGAGTCGTAAAGGCACGCACCTGCTTACGCTTGTCGTCAAAATCAACAAAGGCATTCTTAACCATAGCACCGTCTAAACCGTAGTAGTAAGTATAACCGTTGTTAGCACGACGAAGGGCATTACGCAATTGGATACCATTGTCAAAGAAATAGTAATCCTTTTTATTGATGGTTTGAGCACCCTTGGTCATCTTACCGTCAGCACCGAAGTAATACCAGTTGCCGTTACCGTCTTGAACAAATTCATTCTTAACGGCTTGGTTATCACGAAGGAAGTAAACATCTTGTCCACGACGTTGGAAGACTTGAGTGCTTGTGATGGCACCTGTGTCACGAAGTGGTGTTGGCAAGAGTTGGCCGTTGGCTGAAGTATTAAAGTACTGGTTGGTCTTATCATCACGAAGGACAAAGTTGATTCCTCGTCCAAGGATGTTAGTTCCGTTGAAGTACTTGGCAGACCATTTGGTAATCTTTTCATTCGTAGGCAATTGCTTACCATTTGAGATTTGCACACGGTTGAAAATAGATGGGTACTTAGCTTTAAGCTCATCAAGGAAGGCACCACCGTACTTGCCTTGATAGTCTGTACCATCTGTGCGGGTATTTGCCACATAGGCTTGGTCCACAATTTGATAACCTTGTTGGTGATAACCGTAGCCGTTAACACGTGTGGCATTAACTACTTCTTTTCCTGGAAGGTTATAGATTTGGTCTGGCACCCAGTCAGCAATGGCTTGAATACCGTCTTTGTGCAGAGCTCGAAGGACGTTAAGGAGATCCTCAAGTGAGCCGTACTTGTTATTTTGACTCAAGGCCATATCATAACGGTCATCAAAGGCATAACCATTGTCAATTGTTGAATCAAGGAAGGTACCATCCTTACTTGAAACGTACTGTGGTGGAAGTCCAACAGACGTAACACCCCAAGCTTTGAGCAAGTCAGTGTGCTTAGCCAAGACACGGTTCATGTAGAGTTCTGGCTGATCGTCCGCAAAAGCTTGGAAGTTTGAGAAGGCTTCATACATGACTTGCGAATCAAGAGCTGCTGAAGACTTGTAAACTTGACCGTCGCTATTGGCACGGTTACTTGGCTGTGTACGTGCGTCTTGGTTAGCCTTAGCCCCGACTGGTACCCAGACACCGAGGTAACCTGATACTTGCACATTTTCCACACCAAAAATATCATTGGCATTGAAGGTCAAGTTTCCGTTTCGGTCTGTTCTCTTAAGAAGGTTTGAAGGGACATCAGAATCATTTAGATAGGTCTTGATACCATCTTTGGTTGTCAAAAGCAATGGACGGTAAAGCTGATTACGGTGGGCTCTACCCATGTTCATCGTTACAGTTTCATTGCTACCCAAACGGAAATCATAGTTGTTGGTCATGATGACACCCATCCCTTGCGTACGGGTTTCAGAAGTTCCCCAATCAGTTCTGTTATTGGCACCTTTACCATAACGAACTGATGTCAAGAGGCCGTCATTTCCGACTTTCTTCACTTCCATGTCTTGACCACCAGCTACATACTTGATACGGGCACGCAAGAGGGTGTCGATAGCATCAAAGTAAGGCGTCTTTTTAGCCATGTAGTGACCATCCTCACGGTAGAGGTCACCGTAATAAACACGTGTTACAGAGTCCTTATTGGTCAACATGAGGGCATAGACAGATGGCAAGTTGTAAGACGCATATGTCTTATGAGCCTTATCAATATCCTCATTGTAGATCTCGAAGGCTTTCTTGATTTCCTCACGGGTGAAATTGTAACCAAACAAATTTGGGTTAATACGATCACGGATGATACGTTGGATAATGGTTTGCGCTTCAGTATCGTGGGCACGGGTGAAAATATAGTTGGCCATGCGCTCACCGTTCTTATCGTTAGCACCACGTGGATTCAAACTACTGTTGATGAAGGCCGTCATGTCCCCAAGCTGCATACGTGTATTTTTATCACGCATCAAAAGGTTGGTAAGGGCATTACGAAGGGCATTATCAATCGGCAGTTGTGCCCCTTTAGTATCCTTGTTGTAGTATGGGTCGTTAGCAGACCAAGCTTCCAAGTATGATAAGTGCTTAATTGCATTAGCTTCAGACTTGTCAACACCATAGGCTGCTTTGAAGTAATCAGAAGCGATTTGGAGAAGGTCAGCATCCACATTGTCCAAGGCATCGACACGCAAACCGTCAAAGTTGGCTGTTGGGTCATTGGCCATGATGCTTCCGATATTCATCATGAAGTGAAGCCAGTTAAGTTGCTCCGCTTGAACAGCAGGGTTTGAGTTGTCAATATCGTTGGCAAGCAAGAACTCAAGACCACCGATAGAATTGTCCTTGAAATACTTACGTGTGCCAGTCTGGTTAGTCGGTGTGCGGTTAAGCAAACGATAATCAGAGTTAGCGTGGCTAGTACGGTTGCCAGTATCACCCTTACTGTTGTTAAAGAGCAACTGTCCACCTTGCAAGTGGTCATATGAACTATTTTCAGTGCTACTATTCCAACCTGGCTGAGTCTTGATAAACTGATTAATACTTGTACGCAACCAGTTGGTATTGCCTTCACGCGCGATACGTTCTTCAATCTTAGTCTGAACCGCTTTAGCAGCTAGATTTAGACTTTCCTGGCTAGAGTTGGTTGAAAATGATCCCGCACCAAGACCTTGATTTTGCATGTAGTTAAGGTAGTTAACCTGAGTTGATTTGTCAGGCCACCAAACCATCAAGAGTGGACGTTTGTCAGCCTCGGTTGAAGCTGTCCAAGTCTTACCATCCTTGAGAATGCTCTTTGGGCGGTACCACGCATCCGCTGTGATGAAGGTGTCCAGTTGGTCCAAAGATTTGTCATCGTTTTTGTAGAGCTGGTTTCCAGATGAAAAATCCACAGTCGCCTTGATAGGTTCTGTTGAAAATTCATCCTGTGACTTGGTCGCAAGAGCCCCTGTTTCAGCATCAAAGTAATAAGACTTACCGTCTTGCTCAAAGACGAAGTTCTTACGCACACTACCGTCACTATTGACATAGTATTGTTTACCGTTGATCCATTGGATACCAGTCGCTGTGTTGGTGTTGGCTTCTCGAGTTTCTGCCAAGGCACGACGACTACGTGTACGAGCTTCAGTATTTGCCGTATCAGTTGTTGCCGCACGGTCTGTAGTAGCTGTTGCAGTCGCATTATTTGTATCAGTTGTTGCCGCACGGTCTGTAGTAGCTGTTGCAGTCGCATTATTTGTATCTGTAGGTGTAGCACTCGTATCAGCTGCAGCTGCTTGCACATTTGTACTTGGTGCTGCTTGACCTGAGTTAGTATCAACTGTCGCTGTGTTTGCAGCAGGTGCCGCTGCCCTATCTGTGGCAGCTGTTGTCGTGCTAGTCGCATCTGCGACAGGAAGGGCCACGCTCGCAGTATTAGCATCAGCTGAGATAGTTGGTGCTACTGTAGTTGCTGCATCATTAGTTGTAGCAGGCGTTTCTTGAAGCAAATCCTGACTGCTATCACCCGACTGATTTGCAGGATTTTGCTCGTCGGCCTGAACCTGTTGATCCGCCAACAAAGTTCCACCAGCAACGGTGACCATTGAGAGTGCTGTCACCCCAATAGTCACCCAGTTCTTCTTCACTTTATGCATTTTAAAGCGTACTTTTTGTTCCATAATAGTTACCTTTTTCCCTTATATTATCTCTATCATAAGCTATTTGACAAGGGAATACAATTACACAACTGTAATATCCGTTTAATGTATCTAGCTTCGTTTTCTCAGAAAAGGTCCTTTAATAATTGGCCTAATATATGCCTATTGTGAATAAATGCACTAAGAATAAGATAAAAACAACTATAATCGTTAGGAGCTAGACTTTTGTAGACGGTAGAATCATCCTACAATATTAATTTATTTTTAAATAAAAAAACCTTCATTTCTAAGATGAAAGAGAAGGTTTGGTTACGGGGACTAGCAAAATCCTGCGAAAGTATGCGTGGTTTATGGGTTAGGAGGTTGCGATGCTTTCCATATTTAGTAGTCCACAAAACTCTTGATTGCTATTTTTTACTCATTTTCCATCTACTACCACCTAGTGAAAAAGGCACCTATGGTTTCAATAATGGCATAGAGTAATGGGTATTTTCGTTTTCTGAAGTCTGTTTTATAAAAGTAATAATTCGAAATGAAGATAAATAATATGACAGTAACACTCATAGCTAAGATAAGCATGATTTCTCTCCTTTAGAAAGTCAATTACACCTCGAGTTTAATGAAAATAGTTCCCCATAACTACCTCTAACTCTATTTTCTACATACAAATATAATACCCATTATAACACGGCTATGGCTTCTTCTTGTGAATATGAGAGGGACAAAATTATTAGGATTTAAGCATGAAAAAGCATCTGGGTGTACACTGACAGTTTCTCTAAAACAACTCAAAAACCAGCTAATGCTGGCTTTTTCGTCTATTTAATCATCTAGAGTTATGATAGGAAAATAATAATAATTTAGATAGGAAAAGGAAAAATTCGCTCTAGATTTTAAAGTACATATTAATTAACGACGCTGTCTCAATTCACCAGTTTTGGCATCGCAGAAGAGGCGTTTACCACCAACATAAACATAACGTCCTTTAACTTGACGACCTGAACCGTCAAAGTAAAGCTGTTTGCCATTGATAACCTGTTTTCCAGTCACTGCTTGACCTGCTGCGTTGAAGTAATACCAGCAACCACGTCCAGCTTCGACAAAGCGGTTTACCACTTGCTCACCAGTGTGGGCATCAAAGTAACATTTCTTACCTTGGACAGTGAGCAATTTACCTTTGACTTGAGCACCATTGCTACCAAAGTAGTAAACTTTATTGTTAATATTTTGAAGACCTGTCACTTTGTGACCATCTTGGTTAAGGTACGCCCATTGGTTAGCCGCAATTTGAATGAATTGGTTGATGACTGCTTGACCAGTGACGGCATCATAGTAACGTCCTTCAGCCCAGCCACCTTTTAGCTGGCTATGGTCTTTGTTGAAGTAATAGAGTTTACCATCAATCACTTTGGCACCTTGAACGAGGCAACCAAAAGCATCCGCATAATACCAGTTGTTGTTTTCAAAGATAAAGCGTGACACAGCCATTTCACCTGTTTGGGCAGAAATGTAGTATTGCTTGTTACCTTGTTGCATCATCTGACCTTTGATTTGACGGCCTTCAGAGTCAAAGCAGTATTCTTTACCATTGATGATACGTTTTCCTGTCACAACGTAACCATGTTCATCAAGGTAGTACCAAGCTTGGTTTTCTTTATTTTGAACAAAGGTATTTACAGCCATATTACCAGTATCAGGGATGAAGTAACGGATACGGCCATCTGAGAAGCGAATAAATTTGTCTTTAGCTTGGATACCTGTTTGTGTATCAAAGTAGAAGGTTGTGCTACCCATTTCAAGGAGACCAGTAGCCATGTGACCATAACAATCGAAATAGCGTACATCCTTACGATAACCTGCAAAATCATAGAAGCCGTTGATAGCTTTCACACCATTTTTATCATAGTAATAGGTGTAACCATCGCTACCTTTAACAAGTGAGTCACGAGCTTGAAGACCATTTTCAAGGAAGTAATAAGCCTTACCATCGATAACCTTTTCGCCTTTGACCTTTTGACCATATTGATCGTAATAATACCATTGATTTTCGCCTACACGGACAAATGAAGACTTGGCATTGTTCGAATCAACACTTGGTTTAGTCTCACCTGTGATGATTTGGTAACCTGAGTTATTTTGCTGGTTACCTTGTGAAATGATAGTGACATTAGCATTTGAACCATTCGAATGCCCTACTGATACGTTTGGAAACAGTTTATTAGAATTCGAAACGATAGTAACATTCGGCGTCGTTCCTGAAGCCGTGATGGTGATCGTCGTGTTTCGACCACCATTCCAATGAATGCCGTTTGAGTCAGACGAACTCGTCGTAATTGTCGCAAAACCGCTAGCTGACGATGATGATGACCATGATGATGACGACGAATAAGAATACCAAGCTGAACTTGATGAGCTTGAAGAACTTGACGCACTAGCACTTACTGATGCCGAGCTGCTACTTGATTGGTAAGCAGAGCCCGTTTGTGATGAATTAGAGTTTTGTGTTCCTACTACTTGTGAAGTTTGTGATGAACTAACTTGACCAGCTCCACCACCAACTACAGTCTGAGATGAGCCTCCTGTTGAAACAGATGACGAAGACTCGTAGCCTGTGCTCGTTTGACTGCCATAGTTAGATGGCACTGCTGACACATGAGTAGCACTTTCTGTTAAGGTTGGCGAATAGCTTTCATTAATCAATGATGCACTTGACTCAATGCCTGCATCTGTTTGTTCAAAACCATCTCCATTAGGAAGTGACACTTCATCTGCTTGTGCCGATTGGTCCGCTAAAAGAGCTCCACCCGCAAGTGCAACCATCGACAGCGTACTAACTCCAATAGTCACCCAGTTTTTCTTGACCTTGTGCAACTTAAATCCAACTTTCTTTTCCATAACATACACCTTTCAATATAACTTTATTTCTCTATTCTATGTTAAGGGATTTTGGAAACGAATACAATTACAGATGCATAACTCTAGTCTCATAAGACTAACCTTCTACCCATAATCCATTTGAAAAAACAAGCCTAAGATATATAGCTATAGCTTTTATATGTTAGAAAACGTTCCCAAAATAAGTTCAGATTTTGTTAAATTCACACAGAAATTCCGATGTTTAGCCGTTTTAGCTCTTCCTTCATTAAAGGACTGAGCATAATTTAAAGCTAAAGTAAGCAGTTTATTGAGGAATCTATTAATCAAACTCATTGTTTGCTTACAATCTGCTTCGCATATCATGAGATAGTAATAAAAGAAAAGCACTTGAAACAAAATGTTTCAAGTGCTTAAAAGTGGTGAGACTGGGAAGGTACCTACTGAATTTTAATCCAAAAGCATCTAGGATAGTCCCAAAATCACATTTTCTTCTGCCTACTTATCGTTTTCTGACCCAAGCTCCAGTATTGGCGTCATAGTAACGACGTTGGCCTTTAACCCAGACGTAACGGCCTTTGACCTGACGGCCAGAAGCGTCAAAGTAAAGGTGTTGACCGTTGATGACTTGTTCACCTGTTACAGCTTGTCCTGAGGCGTTAAAGTAATACCAAACACCGCGAGAAACTTGGATAAAGCGATTGGTTACGGCTTCACCACTATTGGCATCAAAGTAGTATTTCTTGCCTCTATATGTCAGAAGTTTCCCTTTAGCTTGGACACCGTTACCTTCAAAGTAGTAAAGTTTACCATTAATATGTTGAAGACCAACTACCTTTTGACCATTTTGGTTGAGATAAGCCCATTTGTTGGCACCAACTTGGACAAAGCGGTTGCTTACGGCCTGACCTGAGTCACCATCATAGTAACGGCCGTTGGCCCAGGCACCCTTGACTTGGCTATAATCATTGTTGAAATAGTAGTGATTACCATTGATGACCTGAGCACCTTTAACCAGTTTACCATTGCCATCGACATAGTACCACTTGTTGTTTTCCGTCACAAAGCGTGAGCGAGCAATTTCACCGCTATCGCCATCAAGGAAGTAACGTTGGTTATTGATAGTGATAAAGTGTCCCTTAACCTGACGTCCTTCATTGTCAAAGTAATACTGCTTACCGTTAATGGTTTGGAGTCCTGTCACGGCATAACCGTTGCTATCGAGGTAATACCAAGCCTTGTTCTCAGGATTTTGCGCAAATCGGTTGACTGCGAGATTTCCTGTATCTGGGATGAAGTAACGCGTGCGTCCGTCCGCAAAACGGATGAACTTGTCTTTGGCTTGAATACCAGTCTTTTCATCAAAATAGAAGGTTGTGCCATACATGTCGTGGAGGCCACGATACATTTGACCGTTGCCATCAAAGTAGCGAACGTCTTGGCGAGGACCCGCAAAGTCATAGAATCCGTTAAAGGCCTGAACTCCTTTAGGATCGTAGTAATAGACGTGACCATCACTGCCTTGGCGAAGGACATGACGTAGCTGGAGACCATTGTCTAGGAAGAAGTATTTCTTGCCATCAATGACCTGTTCACCTGTGACCATGTTGCCGTTCTTATCAAAGTAATACCACTGGTTGGCACCGACTTGAATGAAGGTATTCTTGGCAAGGTAGCCACTCGTTGAGAAGTATTGGACCTTATCTCCCACCCTACGGAAACCAGTTGATGTAATTTCAGTCATTTGTTTAGGAAGGAAGGTTTGACCTACTTTAAGACTGAAGTATTGGTTTGTAGCGTTATCTTGTAGGACATAGCGAGCTCCAGTACCTTGGATATTGCTTCCATTGAAATACTTGGCTGACCATTGCGTGATTTTCTCATTGGTAGTCAATTTACGACCGTTTGAAATCTGCACGCGCTCAAAGATTGCTGGGTATTTTGCCTTCAATTCATCAAGGAAGGCACCACCGTACTTACCTTGGAAGTCATTTCCAAAGGTACGTGTTTTAGCTGCGTAGAGGCTATTGTAGATTTCAGCATTTGGACGTGGTGTACCGTAGCTATTGGTACGAGAAGCTGTTACCACTTCTTTTCCAGGAAGATTGTAAATTTGGTCTGGAACCCAGTCAGCAATGGCTGAGATACCTTCTGCGTGAAGGGCACGAAGGGCATCCATGAGGTCTTTGAGCGAACCGTATTTGTTGTTCTTGCTCATGGCAATATCGTAACGGTCTTCGAAGGCATAGCCATTTTCAATGATAGAATCCAAGAAAGTGCCGTCCTGACTAGACACGTATTGTGGCGCAAATTCAAAGGAAGTGATTCCCCACTCTTTGAAGAGTTTGGCGTTTTGTGCAATAACATGGTTGGTGTATTGACTTGGTGTCTTAACGAAATCTTGGAAGTTTGAGAAGCCTTCATAGATGACTTGTGAGTCGAGAGCTGCTGAGGATTCAAAGACCTGCTCACCCTTCTTAGTCGTCGAAGCCTTGGTGCGGGCATCTTGGTTTTCTGAAGCACCTACTGGCACCCAAACCGCTAAATAGCCTGAAACTTCAACGGTTGAATGACCAGCAATATCGTCTGCCGTGAAGGTCAAGTTCCCTTGATTGTCCGTATAGCGAACCAATCCAGCTGGCACATCAGCATCCTTAAGGTAGGTCGCAAGGCCCGTAGATTTGCTGAGGAGCAATGGACGATAGGCTTGATTTTTGTGGGCAGCTCCCATATTAACCACCAGACAGTCATTGGCTCCCAACTTCATATCTGGACGGTTGGCTGTTAGGACTAGCATTCCTTGGTTACGTGTTTCAGCAGTACCAAGTTGATTAGCTTCTTCTGCACCCTTACCATAACGCACAGATGACATGATTTCATAGCCATTGAGCTTAGTGACCTTCATATCTTGACCACCTGCTACATATTTAATACGAGCACGGAGCAGGGCATCGATGGCATTATAGTATGGTGATTTTTCAGCCATGTATTGGCCATCGTCGGTAAAGAGATCACCGTAGTAAACACGAGTGATACTGTCCTTGTTGGTCAACATTGTGGCATAGGCTGCTGGGATATTGTACTGAGTGTACTTTTTATCAGCCTTGCGCATGTCCGCATTGTAGATTTCAAAGGCCTGTTTGAGCTCATCCATAGTAAAGGTGAAACCATCTGTCATTGGATTAATCTGCTTACTGATGATATTAGCCAAAACAGCTTGCACTTCACTATCATGGGCACGCACGAAAATGTAGTTGGCATCACGAGGCGTGTGTTTCTGCTCACTTGAACGGTTGTTAAGAGAGTTAGTAATGACACGCTCCAAGCTACCACGGTAATTGCTCTTACGCAAGAAAGTCGTCAAAAGCGTTTCACGTAGCGGATTGTCAATGGACAACTGAGCACCCTTGGTATCCTTGTTGTATTGATGGTCGTTGTAGGACCAAGCTTCAAGGATTGACAAGTGAGCAATAGCGTTGGCTTCATTATCAGCCACACGGTATTTTTCCTTGAAGTAATCAGAAGCAATCTGCAAGAGATCCGCATCCACATTGTCCACCGCATCGATACGGACACCATCAAAGTTGGCACTTGAATCATTGCCAAGGATAGAACCAATATTCATGATGTAGTGGAGCCAGTTTAGTTGCTCGGCCTGAACAGCTGGGTTAGAGTTGTCGATATCGTTAGCCAAGAGCAACTCGTAACCACCATTTGAACGGTCGATATGGTATTTGCGTGTCCCTGTTTGGTTAGTCGGTGTGCGGTTCATGAGACGGAAATCTGAATTGGCATGACTTGTCGTACTATTATTGAGGAAGGTCAGAGCGCCTCCTTGCAAGTGGTCCTTACCAACTAAGAGATTGTCCTCACTCTCAGAGTTCCAGCCAGGCTGTGTTTTGATGAAGTCTGACATCAACTGACGAAGCCAAGTGGTATTGCCCTCACGACCGATACGTTCCTCGATTTTAACTTGAATCAAGTC
This sequence comes from Streptococcus parasalivarius, assembly GCF_054785155.1. Lineage (NCBI taxonomy): Bacteria > Bacillati > Bacillota > Bacilli > Lactobacillales > Streptococcaceae > Streptococcus > Streptococcus parasalivarius. Next base: position 71,640 of record NZ_BAABOB010000004.1, on the reverse strand, counting down.
AGCAGCAGATGCTAAGTCGTAACTCATCATATCCGTCGTATAGGTCTTATCACTAAAGCCTTGTTGACTCATATAGTTGAGGTAGTTGACCTGTGTCACCTTGTCTGGCCACCAAGTCATCAAAAGTGGACGATAATCTTTCTCAGTTGAAGGTGTCCAATTTTTTCCATCCTTCAAGATCTGTTTTGGACGGTACCAACTATCAGCTGTCAAGAAATTGTCCAAGTGTTCGAAACTATTGCTTGATGTGTCATAGGCTTGGTTGTAAACCGCATTGATAGAGTTATTTGGAATGGCATCGGCACGATACAAAGGTTTACTTTGATCTACCATAGCCCCAGTCTCATCGAAATAATAAAGACGCCCATCAAGTTCAATGGCTGCGTTCTTTTTCACGACGCCATTTTCAACATAATACTGCTTGCCATCGATAGTCTTCAAGTTAGAAGCCACTGGTTTATAGTCAAGACTTGGCTGATTTGGTTGGACCGGCTTGTTAGGTTGAGACGGTTGACTTGGTTGAACAGGTTTGTTGGGTTGATTTGGCTGCGTTACAATGGTCACATTGGGTATTGTGCCATTTGGACTTGTCACCGTCACGTTTGGTTTAGGCGTGTTTGGCCCTGTGATAATGGTTACATTTGGTGTCGTACCGCTGGCCGTAATCGTGATGTTAGTATTGCGGTTGGCATTGATACGAATAGTGCTATCAGCAGCGCGTGTGGCGATTGATGGCGCTGCATTGGTCAATACTCTAGGAGTGGCTTGAGCACTTGTTTGCACACTTTCAGTCTCAATTCTTTGGCTGGTTTGAACCTCAGTCTTTTTCTGATTTTGACTGTTTGCATTAGCTGTTGCATGCGATGTTGCTACACGACGCCCACCACTGCGAGTGGCTTTGTGGCTAGGAGTAACTGAAGATTCCGATTGTCCTACCTGATTACTCGGCGTTTCTGACTGTGATCTTTCTTGAACAGTTGCCTGATCTTGTGAGGCCTGTCCAGCGGTCCGTGTTTCTTGGGTGCTAGCTTGAGTTTGTGAAGAAACTGCCACTTCCTGACTGGCAACTTGACTAGTTTGTGCTTGAGCAGTTGTCTCTTGGCTAACCGCACTTGCTACCACCTGAGAGCTTGTTTCGTGACTTACGCTGGCTGTTGCTACTGCTGACACACTTGCTTGGGCACTAGCTTGCTCAGTAACAGTTGTTGTCGTCACTAGACTGGCAGTACCATCCTCACTCAGTTGCTGCAGGCCATCACCATTTGGCGTACTTGTCTCATCGGCCTCTACTTTTCCTTGAGCTAGGAGACTTCCACCTGCCAAGGCAACCATTGAGAGGGTGGTCACCCCGATAGTCACCCAGCTTTTCTTAACCTTGTGTAGTTTAAAACGTACCTTATTTTCCATCTATATCAATCATCCTTTTTCTGTTGTTGTCTCTACTCTATGATATATTCAGACAAATTACAAATAGGAAAAAATCATCTTCTTTTCATAAATCTCTGCCACGCGCTCAGTTTTATTAACTTTGATTACTAAAAATGAGACCTCACACCGCATGTAAGGTCCTAAATAGAAAGTTTTCGATTTCCAAACACCTTCAAATGCTTATCCTTAAAGGCTTTTGAACATTAAAGTAAGCTTCAATTAACCTTAAGAGATAGCAAAACTATGAGAGAAGTAACCCCTAAAAAGATAATTCTGAAAAGAAAATTTTAGATAGAAAGACTACTTTTTTTCATTCGACTAAGACCATGTTTTGTCTATGAGGAGCCAAAAATTAAAAATATAAATGATTTACACAGGTGAATTCTTATTTGACTAACGAAACTAAATATAGAATCTTTTATGTCACTTCTTTAACATTTTTGATAATTCTATTAGTTTCTATTGTTTATTCTTAAAAAAGGATTATAATGAAACTAGGTGGACGTGTAAGCGTTTTAATTTTGCTTCAAAGGACACTTGGGGATTATCTAAAAGATAGGCATTAGTTGCCTAATGCCTAAATAAGAATCATAGTAGGATGACCATTCCTGAGTCACTTTGAACCATCAAACTAGGGCTCATTTCTAAAAATACAGCATCATTTCAAACTAGAGCTCTAGAGGGGACGCCTCATATTAGGAAGCTCTAGTTTTCTGTGTCTTAGAAACCCAAAATAAACGAGATTTTCCCTGCCTAGAAAGGAGGAAAATTCCGAACGGCTCTCGTTTTTCTAGAATCATTTCGTTAGGACTCATGTTTGCCTTGAACAGTCTCACAATACCGAAATTGAGGAGACTTGGAGAAATAAGGATTGTCATTAAGAAAATTGCCCCACATCGTTAGGGACTCTGCCCAATGCTCACTTTTCATAAACTCTTATGACAGCCCTTATTTTTTGATATGTAAAAAGTTTAAAATGAAAGGAGAATTACCATGGAAAAGAAAGTACATTTTAAACTTCACAAAGTTAAAAAACACTGGGTAACTATTGCAGTGACAGGACTTGCTTTGGGATTGTGTTTTGCAGGCCTTAACTACGCTTCAGCTGAAGAACAGCCTACCCCTGTTAATGAAGCGACTGTTGAAGCCATCATCAAAGAAGGTGCTATTGACGTCGAGGCTCCAGCAACTAGTGAAACCACAGCTAAACCTGCAGAAAACACACCTACTACTGCTTCGAGTGAAGCTGCCACAGTAACAGAAACACCAACAGCTAGCTCTGAAGTTGCTTCTGCAGAAACGGTTTCAGAGAAACCAAGCTCCGAAGTCACAAACACCTCTAGTTCAGAAGCAGCTAGTTCTGAAACTACACATTCTGAGGTAAGTGCAACGACTAGTGAGAGTGTTACACATGAAAATACGTCAACAACCACAATTGACAATAATACACCTAGTTCTCAATCATCCTCTGCTGCAAAGAATATCACAGGTGGTCAATGGTATAGCGATGATCAAGGCAATTGGCATTACAAAAAAGATGACAAGGATTTGACTGGTCCAAACCTAATTGATGGACAGCATGTCTATTTTGACAAGGATGGTAAACAAGTCAAAGGAAACTTTGCCCAAGATGGACATTATTATGATGGTGAACTTGGACACCTAAAAACTGAATCTTTTGTTACTACTGGCGATAACCACTGGTATTATGTAGATAAGACAGGTGAAAAAGTGACTGGTCTTCAAGAAATTGGAGACAAAACTTACCACTTCAATGACAAGGGGCTTCAAACAAAAGGACAAAGAGTGATTATTGATGGAAAAGGATATTATTTCCATCCTGAAAATGGCGAACTTTGGAATAATAAGATTGCGCTTTATCATAGTACTCGCTATGTTAACGGAACCAGCGACGATATTTATTTCTACTATGACGATGACGGTAATATCTACACTGGCCCTAAAACCATCGACGGTAAAGAGTACTACTTCCAACCAGCCATGGTCTATTATTCTAAATTCAAGAATCCCGATGGCACTGAAAGTTATTACAATGAACAGGGTCAAAAAGTCTATAATGGCTGGGGTAAAATCAGATACATGTATCTGAGAGGATACCTCTGGACACCTTCCGTTTATGCTGATGAAAATGGACATGTTGTTCATGGATTCAAGCGAATTAATGGACAACTCTACTATTTTGATGAATCTGGTTCGCTAAGAGATGATGTCCCTGGCAGCCCAAACCCACTGTTCCAAGTTGATGGAAACTGGTACTATGCTCAGTTTTCTAGTTACATTAACGGGGTAAGAGGTGCTATCCTCACTAACGCTTTAACTTTAATTTCTGTAGATGGTAAATACCCAGCATCAATCGCAGATGAAAATGGTAAATTGACTCCAGTTACAGCACAAAATAGTTATGTTACTGCTGGAGGTAATTGGTACTATGTTGATAAATCTAGTTATCCTTTAAAGGGGGAACAAGTTATAGATTATGTCAATGTCTATTTCCGTGATGACTATTCCAAAGTTAAAGGAGACTTTGCACCAAATGGCCATTATTATGATAAAGATACTGGTGCCCTCGTCACCAACCGCTATGTCGAAAAGGATGGCAAGTGGTACTATGTCAATGATAAGGGCGATAAATTAACCGGCGCTCAAACTGTCGATTTTGTGAATGTTTACTTCTATGACGATGGTATCCAAGTTAAAGGGGACTTTGCACCAAATGGCCATTATTATGATAAAGATACTGGTGCACTCGTTACCAACCGCTATGTCGAAAAGGATGGCAAGTGGTACTATGTCAATGATAAGGGAGATAAATTAGTTGGTCAGCAAACCGTAGACGGTGTAGAAGTCTATTTCAATGCAGACGGAGTCCAAGCCAAAGGTATTTTTGCCAATGCTGATCATTTCTATGACAAAGACACAGGTGCTGCTGTCCGTGACCAAATCGTCGAAGTCGATGGCAAACGCTATTATGTTGGTCCAGATGGTAGAAAAGTTTACTCAGGAACACATATTGTTCATGGTGAAGAAGTGAATCTTATCGTTGGAGATGGTCATCAGGCCTTCGGAGAATTCACAGGTCACGGAGATAGTGGAGACTATATCGGATTTGATGGTAAAAAGGTCACAAAAGCTGGTTTCGTCAGAACCAAAGATAATCACTGGTACTATCTAGACGGTAAGGGAGGCAAATTAGTCTCAGTTCAAATTATCGATGGCGAACTCTACTATTTTGGACTCCCTACTCGTAAATACTACTACGGAATGCAAAGTAGAGGTGAGCTCATCTATGCGCATTACAGTGATATTACCCCTTACAGAACCCACATTTACTATCTAAACGAATCAACCGGCGCTGCTCTTAAAAATCAGTACCATGAATGGGAAGGTAGTTGGTATTACTTTGGTCCAAACTGGTACGCCTTGACCGGTGAACAAACCATTGACAACGTCCCAGTCTACTTCCACAGTAATGGTAAACAAGCTAAAGGGGAACTAGTAACCGTCGATGGTAAAATCCACTACTACGATGCCAACTCAGGTGCCCGTTTGTCAAACATTACCATCACTATTAAGGGACAAACCTATCATTTTGATGCTGATGGAAATGGAACACTTATTAGTTAGTGTGGTTATAGAGACTCCTTCTCAATAATGACAGTTTAAAATGAAAGGAGAATTACCATGGAAAAGAAAGTACATTTTAAACTTCACAAAGTTAAAAAACACTGGGTAACTATTGCAGTGACAGGACTTGCTTTGGGATTGAGTTTCGCAGGTCTTAGCTATGCTTCATCTGAAGAACAGCCTACCCCTGTTAATGAAGCAACTGTTGAAGCTATCATCAAAGAAGGTGCTATTGACGTCGATGCTCCAGCAACTAGTGAAGCCACAGCTAAAGCTGTAGAAAACACACCTGCTACCGCTTCAAGCGAGGCTGCCACAGTATCAGAAACACCAACAGCTAGCTCTGAAGTGGCTTCAACAGAAACAGTCTCTGAAAAACCAAGCTCTGAAGTCACAAATACCTCTAGTTCAGAAGCAGCTAGTTCTGAAACTGCACATTCCGAGGTAAGTACAACGACTAGTGAGAGTGTTGCAACTGAGAATGTGTCATCTGTTGGTGATATCCCAAATGAAAATACCACGAGAGGAACTGACCGTTCTGCCTTTACTGAAAAAAGAAATGGATTTGTCACCGAACAAGAAGAACGCATCGAAACAGTTAACTATGTAGGTAGTCTTATTACCTTAAGACATCCTTATTACGTTACTTATTACTACGATAATAACGGTAATAAGCTTATGGGATGGCAAGATATTAATGGAGAACGCTATTATTTCAAAAAAGAGCGAGAACATCCTGGTTTCGAAACCATTGATGGAAAACTCTATTACTTTACAGATAGTGCACGTATGCTCCATGATGAATTTGTTGAAGAAAATGGTCAAACTTACTATCTAGGTAGCGATGGTGTGCGAGTTTCTGGCTTACAAGATATCAAAGGACAAACCTATTACTTTAATCCTGATAGAAACGACCAACTTAGCTACGGATTGAACGTGGTTGGTGACAAACTCTATCTTTTTGGAGATGCTGGCAAAGAAAATCCGGGGCAATTAATTAAAGACACTCATCTCAAGAATGGTGACTTCCAACTAAATATTGATGCTAGTGGCGTCGTAACATTAGCTAATAACCATCCAGCTTTTCTACAAGATAATGCTGGGCATTGGTATTATCTGAATACAGATGGAAAGCTAGTTACTGGACCACAAACTATTGACGGCTTAACCTATTACTTTGACTCAGATGGTAGACAGGTCAAGGGTGAACGCCGTAAGGTCAATGGTAAATCCTATTTTTACGATCCAGATAACGGCGCCCTTGTGACGAACCGCCTCGTCACCTTCAAAGCTGGACGATTTATTCCTGAGGAAAACTATGCTAAAGAAGTAAGATTTGACGAAGCTGTATATTCAAATTTTTTCAATAATGAACATCCTGAACTCGAACGGTATTATTTTGGTGCCGATGGCCTACCAGTCACAGGATGGCAAACCATCAATGGTAATAAGTACTTTTTCCAAGATGATGGAAATATGGTCGTGCACAGATTTTTCAATAACTATTACTTCTACAACGATGGAACTATTGCTAGAAATAGACGATTGAATATTCCTACACACTATATTATGAGAGAATTTCCAAATATCTATGAATTTGATAATGATGGGGTTGGTAAATTCATTTCTAGTGATTTGAAGGATCTTCGACCTAAGAGCGCTTATTTTGTCCAAGATAAAGATGGATACTGGCGTTACTATAATGAATATGGATTTCCTGCCATTGGTTCTGAAACTGTTGATGGCTATGACATGTATTTCCATTTAGGAACTCATCGCCAAGCTAAGGGAGAGTTCGTTGATATCGAGGGCAAGGTTTACTATTTTGATAAAGATAACGGTCGAAAGGTCAAAGATACAACTTTTGATTTCGATGGTAAGACCTATGTGGCAGACCAATCTGGTGTCCTCAGCATTAAAAGTCAATCAACTCAACGAAACCGCTATATCAGTGATTCCGAAGGTAACTGGTACTATGTCAATGACAAGGGTGACCTCCTCCTTGGTGCTCATACCATTGATAACGTCAACGTTTATTTCGACACCAATGGTGTTCAATGCAAAGGCCATTTTGCTCCTGATAATCACTATTACGATAAAGATAACGGTGCTTTAGTAACAGATAGATTGGTTGAGGATGGCGGTAAAGAGTTTTATGTTGATAAAGAAGGAAAGAAGTTTAACGGTACTAAATATTTGGACGGAATTCAGTACTACTTTAATTACGGTGAGAAAGTGAAAGGTGACTTCGGCTATTCAAGCTACAATAGACACTACTATGACAAAGAGACTGGTGCACTTGTAACCGGAAAATACTTCGAATACAAAAATAACTGGTATTATGCAAATAGTAAGGGAAATATTCTGACTGGAAAACAAGTCATAGATGGCAAACATGTCTACTTCTACGATGAGGATTATAAATACGGACAATATAAGAGCATACAAGCTAAAGATAAACTCGTCATTTTAAATGGTAAAACCTACTACTACCTTCCTGACTCTGGTATTCGTGCTGAAAATGTGACCTTGACAATCAATCACGTTACTTATTACTTCGATAATGACGGGGTTGGACATATCCTTCGATAGTCATTTACAAATGACTATGGTCAATTACCCAACACAAAAGGAAGTCGACCAACTGTCAACTTCCTTTTTCATATCATCAATCACTGTCATACAAACAGAACTCAATTATGAACAATTCTAAAACAATTACGATTATCTTGTAAAAAAACTTGTTTGTCATAAAAAAAGGACTATAATAAAGATAGGTGAATATGTAAGCGTTTTACTAAAAACATTGAAAGTGTACTACAAGGGATTAGGATTAGGAACTTGGCTTTAGACTTCTAACGTCAAAATAATTTTTTATGCATGAAAACTGGTCCTTAGGCACTTTGGCATGATAATCTAAGGCTCTTTTCATACACACATCTGTCTATAATACAAAACTAGAGCTTTAGAGAGAATGCTTCAAACTAAAAGCTCTAGTTTTTTGTATTTGAAGACAGATGCCATAGGCTGGATTCAAAAATAAAACGAAAGGAGAGAAATAAAAGTATTAGGATAAATAAATAAAATCACTTGTTTCTAAATATAAACTATACAGCTTAAGCATATTCTCCTTGCCACACATTTGACGTGCTCGCCTATAAAATCTTCTTATGGCTTTAACATGGGAGATTTAGATATGGGGCTCAGTCGTCTTAACAGATTTTCTCACTTTTAACATTCTTCTGACGGCCTAGCTCCTTTATATTACACACCTAAACATCGGTGTTCATTTTTGAAGGGAGTCTATTATGAATACTGAAATGAATTATCATTGGCAAATGTTAAAGAAACATGTTGTAGCACTTTCCTGCGCAACCGCTCTAGCTACTTTTACTTTAGTCGCACGACCTGCATTTGCGGATGAAGCGAAAACACCTGAAACTTCTATTCAACCAACTGAAATTCTTGCACCTGCACAAGAAACTGCAGTAACTAGTGTTGAGGTCAAAGTACCTACTACAAATCCTATCTCAACTAATGCTGAGCTACCTACTAGTACAAGTACGGTTCTAAGTGAAGCTCCTAGCAGTGAAGTCGCATCATCTGAATTAGCAAGCGAATCACCGGTAGAAATCACTTCTGAACAAGGAAATAGCAATCAAGATAATCAGGCAAATAAAGCTACACCTATTAAAGCGGCAACTTCAGAAGCCTCTACTACAAAAACTTTGGTGGAAAAAGTTAATGAACCTATTCCTGTTGAAGAAACAAAAACACCTACAAAAAACAGTGAACAACCTGTCCCAATCGATGAAAATGAAAAGCCAGTCACACCTTCTGTAACACTTGAAAATGCACCTCATGTTTCTGGTGGTCATTATTATAGTGATGATCAGGGAAACTGGTATTATAAGGATTCAAGCGGCAAAAACCTTGTCGGCTTAAACTATGTGGATAATGTTCCTGTTTACTTCAGCCAAGACGGTATTCAAATCAAAGGTGGTTTTGCAGAGGATGGCAGATACTATGACAAAGATTCTGGTGCTCTCGTAACCAAGACCTTTAAAGAACTCTTAACTTATATTGGTCGTGATGATATCAACAATCAAAACATCTATACTACTGATTGGTACTACCTTGATGCCGATGGAAGACCACTTAAAGGTCCTCAAAATCTTGGTGGAACAAAAATGTACTTCTTCCCTAATGGAGCACAAGTTAAGGGACGTTTCGCACCTGACGGACATTACTATGATAAGGACTCTGGTGCGCTCGTAACTAATAGCTTTGTTCATATCTACAACTGGAATTATCAAAATCAAGACGGAAAACGTGTGAATCACTTTGTCATCACTATTCCAAATAATTCAGTCGTTGGACCTAACGGTGAAAACCAATTTTTGGATATGAGTCATTACCCACTTTCTAGCAATGATTTGAATCGCGAAGATTTCTACTATTACGTAGATGACAAGGGGGATAAACTGACAGGACCTCAAACCCTAAACGGCATCCATGTCTACTTCGACCAAAATGGTAGACAACTTAGGGGTGAGTTTGAATTTGACGAAGATGGTACTGTTCATTATTACGATGCGAAAAACGGGGCACGCGCTGAAAATACCATTGTCAGAACCAACACTGGTGCCTTCAAATTCGATGCAAATGGTAATGGACGTTTGATGGGGCCTGGTGAAGAAATAGATACTCCCGTCACTCCTACAGTCACCCTAGACAAGGCACCACGAGTTTTTGGTGGTCACTATTATAGTGATAACGAGGGCAACTGGTACTACAAGGATACAAACGGTAAAAACCTCATTGGTCTCAACTTCGTCGACAACATTCCAGTCTACTTCGACAAGGATGGCAAACAAGTCAAAGGACGTTTTGCAGAGGATGGTCGCTATTTCGATAAAGACTCTGGTGCTCTTGTAACCAAACGCTATCTTGAAACCCAAGATGGTAACTGGGTTTACGTCAATGATAAAGGTGATAAACTCAAGGGAGAACAAACTATCGATGGTGTTAAAGTCTATTTTGATGATTTCACTGGTATACAAGTCAAGGGGCATTTTGCAGCAAATGGTAAATACTATGATAAAGATTCTGGTGCTCTCGTAACCAATGCTTTTAAAGAAATCTTAACTTACATTGGTCGTGATGACATTAACAATCAAAATATCTATACTACTGCCTGGTACTATCTTGATGCTGATGGGAAAGCATTAACAGGACCTCAAACCTTTGGAAATAGTCACTTTTACTTCCTTCCTAACGGAGCACAAGTCAAGGGACGCTTCGCCCCTGATGGACACTATTATGATAAAGATTCTGGTGCTCTCGTAACTAATAGCTTTGTTCATGTCTACAATTGGAATTACCGAAATCTCGATGGTGATCGTATCTTCTACTTCACTATTACCATTCCTGGAAATGATATCGTAGGTCAGGATGGACAGTATCCAAGAGAAAGTAAAGATTTAGATCGTGAAGATTTCTACTACTATGTTGATGCTAAAGGGGATAAACTGACAGGACCTCAAACCTTAAATGGCATCCATGTTTACTTCGACCAAAACGGTAGACAATTTAGAGGTGAATTCAAATTTGATGATGACGGCACTGTTCACTATTACGATGCTAAGAATGGAGAACGCGCTGAAAATACCATTGTTAGAACCAACACTGGGGCTTTCAAATTCGATGCTGACGGTAATGGACATTTGATGGGACCTGATGAAGTATAAGAATAGTATTCAAATAACAACTATTGATATCGAATAATTACTCTCATTTAGAAATCGCTAAAAAGGAAGTCGACCAACCGTCAACTTCCTTTTTCATATCACAAGTAAACTTTTTCTTCCACTTTAAGAAAACTTTAGGCTTTGCTTTATATACTATAACCATCCTAAAACTTTTCTTTTTCATAATCTCCTAAATCCAGGACTCACGTCCTGGATTTTTTTGTGTGGAAGATTAATCATGTGAAGAGTTTAGCATTATAGTTTGTCTTGTTTGGCCTGGGTTACCATCTCTAGAAAATAGGCATGGACTCTTGTGTCACCTGTTAATTCTGGATGAAATGAGGTGACAAGCATCTGTTTTTCTTTGGCTGCCACGATGGCTCCGTTGACCTGAGATAAAACTTCAACTGCTGGTCCAACGGTTTCAATGATTGGTCCACGAATAAAGATCATGGGAATCTCACCAATTCCCTTAAAGTCAGCATTTGTGACAAAACTGCCCAGCTGACGACCATAGGCATTACGTGCGACACTAATGTCCATACTTGCCAAATGTTTTGTTTGGTCGCCTACTATGGTTTTAGCCAACAAGTTTAGACCTGCACAGGTTCCAAATACAGGTAGCCCCGTATCAATTTTTTCCTTAATCGGCTCAAACAAGTCTAAATCATGCAAGAGTTTCCCCATGACTGTCGACTCACCACCTGGTAGAATGAGCCCATCTAAATCAACGTTGGCTTCCCAATCCTGTCGATTTCTGATTTGACCTGTTTCAACCTCAAGTGCTTTCAAGACCTGCTCATGTTCTGCAAAAGCACCTTGCAAAGCCAGTATTCCGATTTTTGTCATCTACTTTCCTCGCTCTGCCATTAAGATGTCAATTTCATCCTTGTTAATACCAACCATGGCTTCACCCAAATCTTCTGACACTTGCGCCAAAATGTCTGGACGATTATAGTTAGTCACTGCCTTGACGATTGCCTCCGCACGTTTTTTGGGATCTCCTGACTTGAAAATCCCTGAACCAACAAAGACACCCTCAGCACCCAACTGCATCATAAGCGCAGCATCCGCTGGCGTTGCCACACCACCTGCCGCAAAATTGACAACCGGTAACTTGCCATGTTCGTGGACATAACGGACCAAATCAATTGGCACCTGTATGTCTTTGGCAGTAATATAGAGTTCATCATCTCTGAGATTTTGAATGCGACGAATCTCTTGATTCATGAGTCGCAAATGGTGAACAGCTTGGACAATATCACCAGTACCTGGTTCACCTTTGGTACGAATCATAGATGCCCCTTCAGAGATACGGCGAAGGGCCTCACCAAGGTCCTTGGCTCCACAGACGAAAGGCACATCAAACTTGGTTTTATCCACATGAATAAGGTCATCAGCCGGTGTCAATACCTCGCTCTCATCAATATAATCAATCTCAATTGCCTGTAAAATCTGTGCTTCCACAAAATGACCGATACGCACCTTGGCCATAACTGGAATACTAACAGCGTCCTGAATTTCCTTAATCATCTTAGGATCACTCATACGTGACACACCACCCACCGCACGAATATCAGCCGGAATGCGTTCCAAGGCCATGACCGCAGCCGCTCCCGCCTCCTCAGCGATACGTGCCTGCTCAGGGTTTTGAACGTCCATGATGACGCCCCCCTTTAACATCTGTGCCAAATTTTTATTTAAGTCGTAACGATTTGTCATTGCAATCACCTCTCATGTTTTTATGCCCTTTATTTTACACAGGATGATTTTTGAAAAAAAGAGTCTTTTTCTCGAACTGTATGGGGACAATTACTCTTTCAACCATATCTATAGACGAAAAATAAATAAATTAGGAAAACTCTTTTATAGACTATAACTATCATAAATATGAGCATCTTTTTATAAGAGTATGGCGTTTTTGTATCCGTTTTCTATTGAAGTTATTAGAAAATAAGATTAAAATATAATTGTAAATTAATTTTTGGTGTTTATATCTCTTATCATTCAACGATATAGTATGCCAAGTCACCATAAAAAGGGGGAAATTTATGGAAAACAAAGTTCGTTTCAAACTTCATAAAGTTAAGAAACATTGGATTACAATCGCTGCCTCAAGTTTGGCTATCGGGGCTTCACTGATTGGCCTTGGTCAAGTCGGAGCCGATGAGGTCAAACCTGAAACGACCGCCGTTAACAGTCCTGAAAATGTCGTCTCTGACAGCAATCTTGAGACAAGTGCTAGCCTCATTACAAGAACCGAAGTAGTTCCAACAAGCACTACTGTTGAGAATACTTCTAGTGAGACAGTCTCAACTGACACTACATCTACTAATGCGGCTAGTCAGCCTGCAGAAGCAACTTCTACACAGCCTGCCAGTGAAACTGATAAGAAGGTTGAGGCAGCTCCAGTTAACGAGACAGCTACAACTGATAGGGGTGTTGAACCTGCCACCGACAAGCAAAATATAAATGAAAATAAGCCAGAGGTTACTGAAGTCAGTGAGCATCCATTATCAGGACAAGAAATCTCTATCACCCAAGGAAAATTCACATCCGACGATCTGGGCAATTGGTATTACACCAAGGACGGAAAAAATCTCACTGGATGGAACAATGTAGAAGATCGCGAATACTATTTCCAAGAAGATGGAAAACAGGTTAAAGGCCAGTTTGTTGAGGTAAATGGAAAGAACTATTATTTAGACGACCATACTGGTATGCTCCTAGTCAATTGCTACCTCGATAAAGATGGAAAACATTATCAAATTGATGAGAATGGGGTTGTGACAGAGAGAACTAAACTACCTACAAACATTACTGGTGGACATTTTGAAGCCAATGATAAGGGGGAATGGTCTTATATCACTTCACAAGGTGAAAAATTGACTGGCTTCCAATATGTGGACGGGGTTGAACTCTATTTTGACAAAGATGGGAAACAACTCAAAGGTCAAGAAATCACAGTTGAGGGAAAAACATATTACTTAGATCAAAACACTGGTGCCCTTCTCAAAAATTCTTACCGCAATTGGTCTGAAAAACAGATTATCTCACGGTATAAAACAAACTACATTTACCATACTAGTTACTTCAACCGAGATGGCATACGTGCCACAGGTCTCGTTAAAACAGCAGCTGGTTTCATTCACTATTTTGACGAGAATGGCGAACTGCTTAAGAATGTAGCGGTCAATGTAGGGGACACAACCTATGTCTTTGGTGAGAGAGGACGGCTAGCTCGAAAATCCTTTATTTGGGATAAAGTAGATCTCATCTTCCCTGAAAATGTTAATTTTTATTATGGTGATGAAAAGGGCCACGCTGTTAAAGGACTTCAAACCATTGATGGTTACCAACTTTACTTCGATAAAGATGGTCGTCAAGCAAAAGATAAAATTGTTCAAATTGATGGTAAAACCTATTACTTTGATAAAACCAATGGACGTATGGTTAAAAATCAATGGGCCTCAATCAATGTTGGTGGAATTAATCCTGCATCAAAGGATTACCGTTCATACTATCTCGGAAATGATGGCGCTGCTGTGACTGGTTGGCAAGATATTGATGGAAAACACTTGTACTTCACCGATACCGGTATCTATGCTTCTAATGGCATCTATTCAATCAATGGTAAAAACTATCTATTTGAAAAAGGACAATTAGTCAAAGATGCTTATGGCGTTGTTGATAAACCAGGAGCTAGAGTGAGATTAAAATATACCTACCGAACTAATGCAGATGGCGAAGTCCTAACAGGTAAACAAATCATCGATGGAACAGAGTATGTATTTGCTTCAGATGGTCGGGTTGTCGATGGGGTCATAGGTTATGACGACAAACTTTATCTAGTCAAAGATAGTAAAATAGAAAAAAACTACTTTGGAGCCTTCTTTTCTAAAAACGAAATTTTGGGTGGAACTAGTTTCTCTGGAATCTACGGAACTGATGAAAATGGTGTCCTCCTAATGGGCATCCAACGAGGCTCTGACGGTCAACTGCACTACTTCCAACCTGAGGTAAAAAGTGTTAATAAACCTACATGGAAAGAAATCGATGGCAAGCGCTATCGTCTAACAAAATCGTATCTAAAAGAAAGACATGCTGGTATGTATACCACTATTATCCTTACAGATACTACTTTGAAAGTCGATGATAAGACCTACACAATTGATAATGAGGGAGTTGTGACTGAGGTTACAGTCAAAAACCAATTTATTCGTGATGACAATTGGAACTGGTACTACTACGATTCAGATGGCAAGCTCCTAACTGGTCGTCAAACCATTGATGGTGTTCAGCTCTACTTTGATGCTAACGGTAAACAAGCCAAAGGTACTTTGGTTGACATCAATGGGGATACTTACTATTATGACAAAGATAGCGGGGCTTTGTGGACCAATCGTAGTCTAACTCTCAATGGAATGACCTACGAAATTGATGACCAAGGCCATGTGACATCGTCACTTCGAAATACCTTTGTTCAAGATAAAGATGGTGATTGGACCTACCTCAAAGATAAGGGCCAAGTAGCTACTGGATGGCAAACCATTGATGGTGTCCAACTCTACTTTGATGGTACTGGGAAACAAATCAAAGGTGAGCGTATCCTTATAGATGGGAAGTACTACTATTTCGATAAGAACAGTGGTGAGCTACTCCGTAATTCATTCCATTCCTTTAATTCATTTATTCACTACTTTGGCAATGATGGAGCACAGGTTTTTGGTTGGTACACACTAGATGGGCATCGTGTTTATTTTAAAGAAGATGGTCTTCAAGCAAAAGATGATTTAGTTTTAATTGATGGCAATTATTATTACTTCAATCGAAATGGGCAACTCCTTGTCGATGGTTCAGTCGAATCATTTGGTAAAATATATCTTGCAGATTCAGAAGGAAAACTATTAACCGGTTGGAGAGAAATTGATGGTAAGACCTATTACCTAGATCCAAGTAAGGGAAGCTACTACTCTAATAGAGTAGCATCTATAGATGGCAAGATATATATATTCGGTTCTTACGCAGAATTATTACGTAATGCAACTATGTACGGTTACGTTTCAGACGAAAATGGAATCGTTCGGACAGGATTCTACCGTACTGATAAAGGCTACCTCTGCTATCTTGAGCCAAGAGTAATCGAGTTTTACCAAGCAACTTGGAAGGAAATTAACGGTAAACTCTATCACTTTGAAAAATCAACCTCATTAGGGAAAGATTTGTACGGTTCTCCAATCACAACCAATGCAACGCTTGAAAAAGATGGCAAAACTTATATCATCGATGAAAATGGTGTAGCGACTGAGAAAGTGAATTAAAGGGGAAAGACAAAATATTTTTCCCACTTTAAGAAAACTTTAGGCTTTGCTTTATATACTATACCCATCCTAAAACTTTTCTTTTTCATAATCTCCTAAAATCCAGGGCACAAGTTCTGGATTTTTTTGCGCAAACATCAACTTCTCTCAAACATCACTACTGCAGTATTAATTGAAACTATAATTATGTATGCGTTTTCTATTGAGTTTGTTAGAAAATAGGGATAAAATATAATCGTAAATTAATTTTTGGCATTCATGATGTTTTTTATGTCACAGCATGAATTTACCAAGCCACCATACAAGGGGGAAATTATGGAAAACAAAGTTAGTTTCAAACTTCATAAAGTTAAGAAACATTGGATCACAATCACTGCCTCAAGTTTGGCTATAGGGGCTTCACTAATTGGACTAGGACAAGTCGGAGCCGATGAAGTTAAACCTGATACAACCGCTACTAACAGTCCTGAAAATGTCGTCTCTGACAGTAATCTTGAGACAAGTGCTAGCCTCATTACAAGAACCGAAGTAGCTTCGGCGAGCACGGCTGTTGAAAAAGCTTCTAGTGAAGCAGTATCTTCTGATACTGCACCTACTAATGTTGCTACTCAACCTACAGAAACGACTACTACACAGCCTGCTAACGAGACTGATAAAAAGGTTGAACACGCTCAATCTGGTGAGACAGCTACAACTGATAGAAGTGTTGAAACCTCATCTGAAACAAGCAACAACGCAATTACCACTCAGGAATTACCTTCTCAAGGTGGCAAGTTCACTTCTGATGAGCAAGGTAACTGGTATTACCTAGACAGTGAGGGCCACAAACTAACTGGTCCACAAACTATCGATAGCTTTAACCTCTACTTCCATGACAATGGTGTCCAAGCAAAAGGTGAAAAGATTACCATTGATGGCAAAGATTACTACTACAATAAAGATAATGGACGTAAGGTAACTGATACAAGCATTGAAGTAGACGGTAAAACTTATCTAGCAGATGCTGATGGCATCCTAACCGAAAAAACACAACTACCAACCCAGGTCGTGACTGGTGGCCATTTCCAATCTGATAACCAACAAGACTGGTATTACTACACTGCTAATGGTGAAAAATTGACTGGTTGGCAAAATGTTGATGGTGTCATCCTTTATTTTGATAAAGACGGCAAACAAATCAAAGGACAAAAACAAGAAATCGACGGCAAGCACTACTATTTTGCCTATCATAATGGTGCCTTAATGACTAATCAATGGTATGAACATATCATCTTTAATGATTATAGGACCAATCCAATGTATACGCACCTCTTTGAATATCTAGGAGAGGACGGTGCTCCCGTTACAGGTTGGCATACAATCGATAACAAACGCTACTACTTCCAATCAGACGGGCTGAGAGCTCAAAATGATGTCGTAACCATTGATGGGAAGAAATATTTGTTTGATTATGACGGGCAATTGGTTAAGAACACGTATGGCATCGTTGAGAGACCTTCTATGTTTTTCTCTAGTAAAACAACTTACCACACTGATTCCGACGGCGTCATTCAAACCGGTAGACATATAATTGATGGTAAGGAATACATTTTTACTGAAAATGGGGTTGTCCTAAACGGTATTATCACTTTTGAAAAAAATGATTATTTTGTCATTAATAGTGTAGTCCAAAAAAATAGCCTTAAAGCCTACTTTGCACCCGTTGTCTATCGAATCGAGGGCATCTTTAATGGAATCTATGGCACTGATGAAAACGGAATTGTCTTAAAAGGATTCCAACGAGGTATTGATGGTCAACTCCACTACTTCCAACCAGCAGTAAAAAGTGTCACTAAGCCTTCATGGGAGGAAATCAATGGGCAACGTTACCGATTAACAGATGGGGATTACGTTGAACCTACTGCTGGTATGCGTCCTACAATTATTGTCTCTAATACAACTTTGAAAGTTGATGACAAAGTCTATTCCTTTGATGACAAGGGAATCTCAACTGAAGTTACACCTAAAAATCAGTTTATTCGCGACGATTTTTGGAACTGGTACTACTACGACAAAGATGGTAAACTCCTAACAGGTCGTCAAACCATTGATGGTATTCAGCTCTACTTTGATAAAAATGGTAAGCAAGCCAAAGGAACTTTGGTTGACATCGATGGGGATACCTACTACTTCGATAAAGATAGCGGAGCTTTATGGACCAATCGTACCATTGAACTTGGTGGCGTAACCTATACTATTGATGAAGAAGGACATGTCACATCATCTCTACGCAACACCTTTGTTCAGGACAAGGATGGCGATTGGACTTATCTCAAAGATAAGGGACAATTAGCTACTGGATGGCAAACCATTAATGGTGTCCAACTCTACTTTGATGGCAGTGGTAAGCAAATAAAAGGTAAGCGTATCCTTATAGATGGGAAGTACTACTATTTCGCTGAAAACAATGGTGAACTCCTCCGTAATGCATTCTATCCGTACAATTACTTTTCTAAGCTCTACTTTGGCAATGATGGAGCTCAAGTTTTTGGTTGGTACACACTAGACGGTCACCGTGTTTACTTTAAGGAAGATGGTCTTCAAGCTAAAGAAGAGTTACTTCTAATTGACGGAAATTATTATTACTTCAATCAAGATGGCCAACTTCTAGTTGATGGTTCAGCTAAATCATTTAGTATAATATATCTTGCAGATTCAGAAGGAAAACTATTAACCGGGTGGAGAGAAATTGACGGTAAGACCTATTACCTAGATCCAAGCAATCAATATCGCTATGTCAATACAACAGAAATCATAGATGGCAAGACCTATCTTTTCGGTTCTTATGCGGAATTATTGCGTAATGACACTAATTACTCATACGCTTCGGATGAAAATGGAATCGTTCGAACAGGATTCTACCGCACTGATGAAGGCTACCTCTGCTATCTTGAGCCTCAGGTAATCTCTTCCTACCAACCAACTTGGAAGGAAATTGACGGTAAGCTCTATCACTTCGAAAAATCAACTTCGTTAGGGAAACATCTTTACGGTTCTCCAATCACAACCAATGCAACCCTTGAAAAAGATGGCAAAACTTATATCATCGATGAAAATGGTGTAGCAACTGAAAAAGTGAATTAAAGTGGAAAACAAGATATTTCTCGCACTTTAAGAAAACTTTAGGAATTACTTTATATACTATAACCATCCTAAAACTTTTCTTTTTCATAATCTCCTAAAATCCAGGGCGCAGGTCCTGGATTTTTTTGTTTTTTAAGTTCCTATGACTGCAAAAATTGTGACATTTGACTTTCACTCACTTTACTATGTAATCGTTTTCTTATCTTTGTCTAAATTTCTTATATTTTCTTGAAACTCTCTAAAATAGCACTATAATAGAATTTAGGAAATGGAGGAAAAATTATGAAAGTACATTCTAATTTTACTGGACAAAAGTCCAAAAAACGTCTGATTGCATTCTCATGTACAACTGCTCTTGCTAGCTTTGCCTTTATCGCAAGGCCTGCATTTGCGGAGGAACCTAAAGTTGACAACTCATCAAACCTTGATACGACTGCTGCTACCACTGCCAATGTGGAAACCACAGCAGATCTTGTCGAAACTAAGGTTGTTGAAGCTCCTGCTACTACTGAAAATGTTGCTAGCACTGAAAGCACTACAAATGTTTCAGAACAAGCCACAACTTCTACAGCAAGCTCTGAAACTGCCAGTGAGACTGCTTCAACAACTGCAAGCGAAAGTCAAGCACCTGCAGAATCTGCTACAGGCCAAACACGCGAAACTGTAACTACAGACCGAGCTACCAATGAGACAGCAACAGCAACCGCAGATACCAATAGTGAAACCAATGTTACCGGTGGTCAGTACTATAGTGATGACCAAGGCAACTGGTATTATAGAGATGCTAGTGGTAAAAACCTCGTAGGCGAACAGACTATCGATGGTCAAAATGTTTATTTCCGCAGTAATGGGCAACAAGTTAAGGGACCTTTAATCGGTTGGAATAATAATCTATTTCGTTACTACGATGTTGATACTGGGCAACTATGGACTAATCGATACCTTGAATACAAAGGTAATTGGTACTATTTAGGTGAAAATGGCTATCCACTCACTGGTGAACAAACTATCAATGGCCAAGAAGTCTACTTCGATTATAAAGGTATTCAAGTCAAAGGTGACTTTAGCGGAGAGTCTTATAGTTATCCTCATATGACTTTCTATTACGATGCTGACTCTGGGGCTCGAGTAAGAAAAGAAGGTCTTGTCAATGATAAAGGAGGAAAAACTTACTACCTCAACAATGATGGCTCTAAGTTTACAGGAGTTCGTGAGATTGACGGAAACCTCTTTTATTTCAAAATATATGATGCTACTACCCCTGTTTATATTGGCTCTCTACAAAAAGGTATTAGTATCTCTCTTGAGGAGGGAAAAAATTCACCACGTGGTAATAGTTATGGTTATGGTAATCCTACTAAAATCACCCGTCGCTACTATTTTGACTCAATTACTGGTCAAGCAGTAAAAAATCGCTATATTAAAGAGTCTGACGGATGGTATTATTACGGAGAGGATGGTAATGCTATTCGTCCTCAAGATGGTGAAGTCAATATAGACGGTCAAATCGTTTACCTCTATGCTAATGGTCGTCAAGCTAAGGGAGAGCTTGTTCTCGACAATGGTGTTCTTCGCTACTATGATCCTAATTCTGGAGCACGCGTCTCTAACACCACTCTAACAGTTAATGGTATGACCTATCGATTTGATGAAAATAGCGTAGGTACGGATGCTCCTAACCCAAATGGTTATTATAGTGATGATAACGGAAATTGGTATTATAAAAACGCAAATGGAGACAACCTTACTGGAGCTCAAATTATCAATAGCCAAAAAGTATTCTTCCGCGACAATGGTCAACAGGTTAAAGGGGCCTATACCAATGCCCGTAATAACCTTGTTCACTACTTCGATCCAGATTCTGGAGAACTTGCGACCAATCGTTATATCGAATACAACAAATCTTGGTACTACGTTGATAAAAATGGCAATACTTTAAAGGGTGCTCATACTATTGATGGTCATGAAGTCATCTTCAGTCGCTATGAAGGAACACAAACCAAAGGGGCATTTGCACAAGATGGTGTATATATGCCTGAATACTTTTATGATAAAGATAATGGATATAAAGTAAACTATTCTGGCTTTGTAAAAAACTCATTTGGAGATACTTATTACCATGACGAAACTGGTAGACAAGTAATCGGCTTTAAAGAAATTGATGGCGAATTTTACTACTTCACTCCAGGTGGGGCAAGCAAATATATTCGAGTTGCTTCAATGGAAAAAAATACACTCCTCTATTATACAAGGGATAAAATTTACTATTTTGGTGAGTCTGGTAAAGCAGTTAAAAACCGCTTCGTCTTTACCAATGGAAATTGGTATTATTTCAATGGAGATGGTACAGCAGCAATTGGTGCTTCTGAAATTAATGGTAAAAAGCTTTACTTTAACTCTAGGGGGGAACAAATTAAAGGTGCTTTTACACCAGATGGTCACTACTACGATGAAATCTCTGGTGAGCTCGTCACTAACCTAACTCGTACCATCAAGGGCGTAACATATCACTTTGATGAAAATGGTAATTCGACTAAAGTTTAAGATATCTCTTACTTTAAGAAAACTTTAGGCTTTGCTTTTTATACTATAAGCATCCTAAAACTTTTCTTTTTCATAATCTCCTAAATCCAGGGCATAGGTCTTGGATTATTTTGTTTTAGAAAGGTCTTTAGCAACTAAAATCATCCCCTCTCACTCGCAATGCAATGTAATCGTTTTCTTATTTTTATCTAAATTTCTTATATTTTCTTGAAAGTCTCTAAAATAGCGCTATAATAGGACTTAGGAAATGGAGGAAAAAGTATGAAAGTACATTCTAATTTTACTGGACCTAAGTCCAAAAAACGTCTGATTGCATTCTCATGTGCAACTGCCCTTGCAGGTTTTGCCTTTATCGCAAGACCTGCTTTCGCTGAGGAAGCTAAAGCTGACAACGCATCTAACCTTGATGCAACTGCTGCAACATCTACCAATGTGGAAACCACAGCAGATCTTGTCGAAACTAAAGTTGTTGAAGCTCCTGCTACTACTGAAAATGTAGCTAGCACTGAAAGCACTACAAATGTCTCAGAACAAGCCACAACTTCTGTTGCAAGCTCTGAAACTGCCAGTGAGACTGCTTCAACAACTGCAAGCGAAAGTCAAGCACCTGCAGAATCAGCTACAGGCCAAACACGCGAAGCTGTAGCTACAGACCGAGCTGCCAATGAGACAGCTTCAGCTAGCGGAACTTCGAATGTTGAAACCAATGTCACTGGTGGTCAATACTATAGAGACGAATATGGCTACTGGCATTACAAAGATGCTAGTGGTAAAGACCTGACTGGACCTCAAACTGTTGATGGGGTTAAGGTATACTTTAGAGATAGTGGCGTTCAAGTTAAAGGGGAATTTGCTTGGGATGGTCACTATTATGACAAAGATTCTGGAGCTCTTGTTACCAATAATTTCGTTGAAAATTATGGACGAAGATATTACTTAGATGAAAATGGCAATAAAGCAATCGGTCCCAAAGAAATTAATGGAGCTTGGAATTATTTTGACGACTACGGTGAACAAGTTAGGAATAGATTTGCTTCTGATGGCCGTTATTACGACAAGGACGGAAAACAAGTTGATTTCGGGACAAACCGTTATTTTCAACTTGGTGATTATTGGTTTTACGCCGGTAAGGACGGTGCTATCTTAAAAGGTGAGCAAACTATTGATGGCGTTAAGGTTTACTTTTATCAAAGCGGCGTTCAAGTTAAAGGGTATTTTGTTAGAAATGATACTGACAATAAGGAACATTATTACGACAAAGATTCTGGTGCACTAGTCACTAATAACTATGTTATTGCCTACGATAACTATACCCACCAAAATGAACGCTACTATGTGGATGAGCAGGGTGTTCGCGTAGAAGGTTCTAGAACTATCGATGGTAAACAAGTTTACTTTAGATATGATGGAAGACAAGTCTTCGACAATTTTGGTGACGATGGCTACTTCTATGGGCAAGATGGTAACCGAGTCGACCTAGGCACAAACCGTTATGTTCAAATCAAAGGCAACTGGTACTACATCGGTAACGATGGAAAAATCTTGACAGGTGAACAAACTATTGATGGTGCTCATGTCTACTTTGGCTATAAAGGTATCCAAGTGAAAGGAGATTTTGACTACAACAAACAATTTCATGATAAAGACTCTGGAAATCTAGTTACTAATCGTTTCGTAACAGTTAAAGACAAAACCTACTTTATTGGAGCTGATAGTAAGGCTATCAAAGGGGCAACAGTCATCGACAACATTGAATACTTCTTTGATAAAGAAACTGGTGCTCAAGTTAAAGGAAATTTCGCAAGAAACGATAAATACTACGATGGGGTCACTGGTGCTCTCGTAACCAATAGCTATGTCCAAGTTGGTAAAGACTGGTACTATGTTGGAAATGACGGAAAGCCCCTCAAAGGCTCTCAAACCATTAATAATGTTCCTGTATACTTTGATCCTTATGGGGGTAAACAAGTAAAAGGAGAGTTTGGTGATAATGGTTACTATTACGACCAAAATTCTGGTGCCAAAGTAGATTTGGGAACAAGTCGCTATGTCCAAGTTAACGATAATTGGTACTACGTCAATGCTGAGGGTAAGATTCTCAAAGGCGAACAGACCATCGATGGGGTTCAAGTCCATTTTGATACTAAAACAGGGCAACAAATTAAAGGGGGCTTTACTGACAAAGATGGTAAATTAGTCATAAAAGAAAAATATTATCTATCTGGTACTCCTATGAGATATTATGATAAAGACTCCGGTGCTCTTGTAAAAAATCAATACTTCAACCATAATGGTAAATGGTACTATGCAGATGCAGAAGGTAATATCCTTAAAGGCTCACAAACCATCGATGGGGTACATGTTTACTTTGACTATAATGGTGTACAAGCTAAAGATACTGTTCTTGATGGTTACTACTACGATAAAGATACTGGCGCACGGAAAGAGCTCCCTCGTAATCAGTTTATTAAAATTGGTGACGATTTATACTATTTTAGCAGTAATGGACGAACTGGAAGTATAAGTATTAACGGTAAGGATTACTATGTTGAGCAAAACGGAAAGGTTCTTCGGGGTTCCTTTAACATATATCAAAGACCACCTTACTATGATGATGAAACTGGCGAAGCTGTAGAAAAAACTGGTTTTGTTAAATCTCGTAGTAGTTGGTTCTACCTAGAAAATGGTAAAAAAGTCGCAGGTTTTAAAAAAATTGATGGGAAACTTTACTATTTCTCTGCCAATCCAATGAACAAATACGAAACAAACGAACAAGTTCGTGGAAAGTTAGCTAGACCTAAGTTTTATATTTCTTTTCCTAGCAGAGCAGAAGACAACCCAACTTACTACTTCGACGCTGAAACAGGTGCTGCTGTAACCAACCAATTCGTCTATGCAGATGGACACTGGTACTACTTCGGTAACGATGGAAAGGCTCTTCTATTTGATCAAGTCATCAATGGTCAACACCTCTACTTTGATTATCAAGGTAAGCAAATTAAAGGCAATTTCGTTACAGACTACAAGGGGACTCGTTACTACGATGAAAACTCTGGGGAGCTCGTAACCAACCAAACACGTACCATCAATGGTGTGACTTATCACTTTGATGAAAATGGACGTGCAAATCAATTGTAAAATAAGTCCGAAAATCGACTAAAATTATTCTTATAAGACATCTATACTAAGGAAGTTGATTAATTTCAACTTCCTTTTAAAAATCCAAGAAAATAATTTTTGTCTACTTTAAGAAAACTTTAGGAATCGCTTTGTATACTATAACCATCCTAAAACTTTTCTTTTTCATAATCTCCTAAAATCCAGGGCTCAGGTCCTGGATTTTTTTGTATTTTTAAACTCTTGTGACTGCTAAAATTGTGACATTTACTTTATTAGTCACCTTTCAATGTAATCGTTTTCTTATTTTTGTCTAAATTTCTTATATTTCCTTGAAAGTCTCTAAAATAGCGCTATAATAGAACTTAGGAAATGGAGGAAAAATTATGAAAGTACATTCTAATTTTACCGGACAAAAGTCCACAAAACGTCTGATTGCATTCTCATGTGCAACTGCTCTTGCAAGTTTTGCCTTTATCGCAAGACCTGCCTTCGCTGAGGAAGCTAAAGCTGACAACACATCAAACCTTGATGCAACTACTGCTACCACAACCAATGTGGAAACCACAGCAGACCTCGTAGAAACTAAAGTTGTCGAAGCTCCTGCTACTACCGAAAAGGCAGCCAGCACTGAAAGCACTACAAATGTCTCAGAACAAGCCACAACTTCTGCTGCAAGCTCTGAAACTGCCAGTGAAACAGTTTCAATAACTGCAAGTGAAAGTCAATCACCTGCAGAATCAGCCTCAGGCCAAACACGCGAAGCTGTAACTACAGACCAAGCTGCCAATGAAGCTGCATCAGCTACCGAAACTTCGAACAAGGAAACAAACGTCACTGGTGGTTATTACTACAGCGATAAGTATGGTCTCTGGCATTATAAAGATGCTAGTGGTAAAGACCTGACTGGACCACAAACTGTTGATGGCGTTAAGGTCTACTTCAGTCTAGGCGGTGTTCAGGTTAAAGGAGGATTTGGCTGGGACGATCACTATTATGACAAAGATTCTGGTGCTCTTGTTACTAATAAATTCGTTGAAGAATATGGTAGAACCTATTACTTAGATGAAAATGGTAATAAGACAATTGGTTCCAAAGAAATTAATGGAGCGTGGTATTATTTTGATCTGGATGGTGAACAAGTTAAAGGTAGATTTGCTTATGATGACCGTTATTACGACGAAAACGGAAAACAAGTTGATTTCGGGACAAACCGCTATTTTGAATTAAACGGAAAATGGTACTATGCTGGAAATGATGGTGCTATTTTAAAGGGACCACAAACCATCGATGGCGTTAAGGTCTACTTCCATCAGAATGGTATTCAGGCTAAAGGGTATTTTGTTAAAGATGAGGAAGATAATAAATCTCGATACTACGATAAGGATACTGGTGCTCTAGCTACTAACCAATATATCATCGCCTACAACCCCTACAGACATAGAAATGAACGTTATTATGTTAACGACCAAGGAATTCGGTTAACTGGTCCTCAAACAATTGACGGTAAACAAGTCTACTTCGATACCTACGAGGGAAGCCAGGTTTTCGACAATTTTGCTGACGATGGCTACTTTTACGATCAAGACGGTAATCGTGTCAACCTTGGTATCAATCGTTATGTTCAGGTCAAAGGCAACTGGTACTATGTCGGTGAAGATGGAAAAATCTTGAGAGGTGAGCAAACTATTGACGGCGCTCACGTTTATTTTGAATATGAAGGTAAACAGGTTAAAGGAGATTTTGACTATAATAATCAATTTCACGATAAAGACTCTGGAAATTTAGTTACTAATCGTTTCGTTACCGTTAATGACAAGACCTACTTCATTGGAGGCGATAGCAAGGCCATCAAAGGAGCAACAGTCATTGACAACACTGAATACTTCTTTGACGAGAAAACTGGAGCCCAAGTTAAGGGAGATTTTGCTAGTAACGATAAATACTATGATGGAATCACTGGTGCTCTCGTAATCAATAGTTATGTCCAAGTCGACAAAGACTGGTATTATGTTGGAAATGACGGTAAACGGCTTAAAGGTTCTCAAACCATTAACAATGTTCCTGTATACTTTGACCCTTATGATGGTAAACAAGCCAAAGGTGTATTTGGCAATGATGGCTACTTCTACGACAAAGATTCTGGTGCTAAAATAGACCTTGGTACCAACCGCTACGTTTTCATCAACGAAAACTGGTACTACCTTAATGAAGAAGGAAAAATCCTTAAAGGCGATCAAACCATCGATGGGGTACAGGTTCACTTTGATCCATATTATGGCAATCAGATTAAAGGAGAATTTACCGATAGTAATGGGCATGCGGTTAAAGCAAACTCCTATACTAGCCCAGTTAAGTTCTACGATAAAGATTCCGGCGCTCTTGTAAAAAATCAATACTTCAACCATAATGGTAAATGGTACTATGCAGATGCAGAAGGTAATATCCTTAAAGGCGATCAAACCATCGATGGGGTACACGTTTACTTTGACTATAATGGTGTACAAGCTAAAGATACTGTTCTTGATGGTTACTACTACGATAAAGATACTGGCGCACGAAAAGAACTCCCTCGTGATCAGTTTATTAAGATTGGTGACGATTTATACTACCTTAGCAGTAATGGACGAACTGGGGAAATAAATATTGATGGGAAGGATTACTATATTGCTCGATATGGTAGAGTTCTTCGTGGTTCCTTTAACGTATACCAAGAGCCACCTTACTATGATGACGAAACTGGCGAAGCTGTGAAAAAAACTGGTTTTGTTAAATCTGATGGCCGTTGGTACTATTTAGAGGAAGACGGAAAAAAAGCAAAGGGCCTTAAAGAAATTGATGGTAAGCTTTATTTCTTCTCTAATAATCCAATGAACAAATACGAAACGCACGAACAAGTTCGTGGACAATTAGCTAGACCTTACTTTTATATTTCCTTCCCAAATAGAGCAGAAGACAATCCAACTTACTACTTCGAAGCCGAAACTGGGGCTGCGGTAACTAACCAATTCGTCTACGCAGATGGACACTGGTACTACTTCGGTAAGGATGGTAAGGCCCTCCTCTTTGATCAAGTCGTCAATGGTCAACACCTCTACTTTGATTATGAAGGTAAACAAGTGAAGGGTGATTTCGTTACAGACTACAAGGGAACTCGTTATTATGACGAAAACTCTGGTGAGCTTGTAACCAACCAAACACGTACCATCAATGGTGTGACTTATCACTTTGATGAAAATGGACGTACAAATCAATTGTAAGATAAGTCAGGAAATCGACTAAAATTATTCTTATAAGACATCTATACTAAGGAAGTTGATTAATTTCAACTTCCTTTTAAAAATCCAAGAAAATAATTTTTGTCTACTTTAAGCAAACTTTAGGATTTGATTTATATACTATAACTATCCTAAAACTTTTCTTTTTCATAATCTCCTAAATTCAGGGCTCAGGTCCTGGATTTTTTTGTTTTTTATGAATCTTGGATTTAGTAAGAACTGGCAACATCTCACTTAATATTCAAAGAAAAGCATACTTTTCTTTTTTGTCTACTCCTTTTCACATTATAAGAAAGCCTTTTCATTTTAATCTTGAAAAGGCTTTCTTATTGTCTTATAATATAAATTAAAAAGGGGGGGATTTGTTATGGAAACAAATAATAAGGTCAAACATCATTCATCTAAAAAGTATCTGATTGCGTTTTCATGTGCATCTGCTCTTGCTAGTTTTGCACTTATTGCCGGAGCTGCTTTTGCGGATGAAGTAACTGCTAGTGAAACACTCAAGAATGACACGACAGCAAGTGTTACTGCCAATCTTGAAACAACAGCAGATTTAGTTGAAACAAAGGGAATTGAGGCAACTGCTTCTGCTGAAAGTTCAACAGTTGCTCCAGAGTTAGCAAGTTCGGAAAACGCTAGAGAAAGGGCTTCAGCAACCACTAATGAGAGTCAAGCTCCTACTGAAACAGCCATCGTTGAAGCACACGCCGTTTCAACAAGAGACAGTGCTGCTAGTGAAACAGCTACGGCAACTCCTGTTATCAATGAGGACGTAAACGTTACAGGTGGTCAATATTACAGTGACCAAAACGGTAAATGGCATTACAGAGATGCCAATGGTAAGGACCTGACTGGACCACAAACCATCGATGGGGTTCAAGTCTATTTCGATAAAGAAAATGGCATACAAGCTAAAGGCGTTTTTGCTAAAGACCCTAATGATGCTAAAAAACTAAATTTCTATGATAAAGATTCTGGTGCTCTTCTCAAAAATCAATTTATCGTGGCCTACAGCAACGATACAAAACAATATGAACGTTATTATCTAGATGATAAAGGGAATCCCGTGTATGGTGAGTATCGAATTAATCGTCGATCATCCTACTTTGACGATAAATTTGGGACTCAAATCATTGATCGCTTTGCTCCTAATGGACACTTTTACGATCAGGATGGTGTTTTCGTCAATTTAGGTACCAACCGCTTTGTTGAAATCAAAGGAAAATGGTACTATCTCAATGATAGAGGACAAATTATAAAGGGCAGCCATATCATTAATGGGGCTCAGCTCTATTTCGATGAAAATGGTGTTCAAATAAAAGGGAATTTTGACAAGGATAACCGCTATTATGATGAACACACTGGTAAGCTAGTAAGCAACCGATTCGTAACAGTCAACGATAAGAGCTACTTCGTTGGCGCAAAAGGTGTAGCCATGAAGGGTGCTACTCGTATTGATGGTAAAGAGTACTACTTCGATAAAAAGACCGGTGCCCAAGTGAAAGGTGACTTCGGAGGTAATGGTAAATACTACGATGCCTCAACTGGTGCACTTGTAACCAACCGTTATGTCAATATAGATAAATATTGGTACTATGTGGATGCTGAGGGCAAACCATTAAAAGGTTCACAAACCATAAATAATGTCCCTGTCTACTTTGATTCTTATTATGGCCGACAAGTTAAAGGCGATTTTGGAGACGACGGTTACTACTATGATAAAGACTCTGGTGCGAGAATCACACTTGAAAAGAATCGTTTCCATAATATTAATAACCAGTGGTATTATGTCGGTTCAAATGGCAAAATCCTTAAAGGTGACCACGTCATCAATGGTGTTCAGGTACATTTTGATAGAATATTTGGAACACAAGCTAAAGATGGCTTTGTAGATAAAGATGGTATTAATGTTCTCTATGATAGCTTTGTTGTCTTTGGTATCCCAGTTAAGTATTATGACAAGAATACTGGTGAACTTGTTAAGGGGCGTTACTTTACAACTCGAGGTAAGTGGTTCTATGCAGATAAGCAAGGCAACATTCTAAAAGGTGCTCATACCATTGATGGTGTCCCTGTCTACTTTGACGACCACCTCGGAACACAATTCAAAAACGTAGTTAAAAATGGCCACTACTATGATAAGGATACCGGTGAACAGAAGGAAGTCCCACGGAACCAATTTGTTCGTGCTGATAATGGGCTCTTCTATTATGATAAAGATGGTAAACCACTTTCTGGTTCTCATACCATTAATGGTGTAACCTATTCGTTCTATGAAAATGGACAAGCCCGTCAAGGAACTTTTGGGCCTTCCGGTTCAGGACCTTTCTACGATGAGGTTACTGGAGCAGCAGTCAGAGAAAAAGGATTCCATCAAGTAGGTGGCGATTGGTACTATACTGATGAAAATGGTAATAAACTTCTCGGTCTTCAAGAAATCGATGGGAAACTCTATTATCTCGATAATACAGAGTCTACAAGCTTAGTTACTGGTTATCTCGCAAAAGATAAAGTGCTTAGTCCTGAGCAAAAAGAGTCTACTAGATATCCTCGGACATCTAGTAGTACTATCATCGAACCTAAACTCTATAGTTACTACTACTTCGACGCTGAAACAGGTGCTGCGGTAACTAACCAATTCGTTAATTGGAAGGGCAACTGGTACTACTTCGGTAACGATGGAAAGGCTCTACTCTTCGATCAAGTCATCAATGGTCAACACCTCTACTTTGATTATGAAGGTAAGCAAGTGAAGGGCAATTTCGTTACAGACTACAAGGGGACTCGTTACTATGATGAAAACTCTGGTGAGCTCGTAACCAACCAAACACGTACCATCAATGGTGTGACTTATTACTTTGATGAAAATGGACGTGCGAAGCAATTGTAAAGAATTCAGGAAATAGACTAAGTTTTTTCTCACAGATATCTATACTAAAGGAAGTTGATTAATTTCAACTTCCTTTTTAAGCATTTTCTTTAATCACATATCAAGAATAAAAGTACAAAATCAAGACTCCAATTTTGTACTTAGGTTAAAAAATAGATCAAAAAAGGTCCTCCCCCAACCTATAGGGAAGAACCTCTTTTTTTGAAGACTAATTTTTTATTTTAACTAACTATTTAGAAGAAGGGAAGGATCCTCTTTGTTATTAGTCTTCTTTCTTACGACGACGGTCCAAAAGACCTAGTCCAAGACCTGTAATCAAGGCTGACAAACCTGTCACTTCTGCAATATGTCCACTTTCTGTTCCTGTCTCTGGTAGAACTGCTTGTTCTTGAGGTTGAGCAACTTGTGGAGTTACTTCTTCAATAACAGTTGGACTTACAGGTTGTTCTGGTTTAACTGGTTGTTCTGGCTCCTCTGGTTTCTTAGGTGTTGGTACCTTAGGTTGTTCTGGAGGAGTTACAGGTTTATCAGGAGTAACCGGAACATAAATGATTGGTGTATCTTTACCTGGATCCTCTGGTGTTACAGGTGTTCCTGGTTGGATTGGTTGACCTGGTTTGGTTGGATCCTTTGGATCTGGAAGGTGTGGTTCATATCCTGGAACATCTGGCACAACCGGTTGACCTGGTTTCGTTGGATCTGTTGGATCGTTCGGATATTTAACACCTGGTGTTGATGGGAAGTTTGGATCGTTTGGTGTCACTGGTTTTGGAACCAAGTTTCCAAGTGGTTTGTAAGTAACTGTTTCTTCAAGGTTTTCTTGAGTAACAGCCTTAGAAGCAACACTTGCTTTATCAGCGTAGTAGCCTGTCAAACCTGGTGTTGGAACTGCAGAGTAGGCTGCCTTATCTGATGCCCATGGTGTCGCTGAAAGTTCTTTACCTGTGACTTTATCCAAGGTAAGGGTACGTGTCCATGTCGCCTTTTCAACGTGATCTGCTGGAGCAGCTACCTTACCGTCTGATACCACATACTTAACAGTAGATGTGACATCTTTCTTCCATTGATCTGTCGCTGGGTACTTAGGACTGTTTGGATCATTTGGATTGATTGGATCTGTTGGGTTATGTGGATCATTTGGTCCTACTGGTG
>NZ_BAABOB010000004.1:6616-38795 GCF_054785155.1 Streptococcus parasalivarius | reverse complement strand
TCTGGAGTAACTGTCTTAGATCCAGCTTCCTTCTTATCGGCATAGTAATGTTCAACAACTGGAACTGTTTCTTTACCATAAGTGTGATTAGGTTGATCCCATGTTGTTGTACCATTTTTTTGTTTACCAGTAAAGGTGAAGTCATTTTGAACTTTAGCAGCTGGAGTATTATCGCCTGCTCCTTCAAACGTTACCGTTTGTTTAGTTGGTTTTGTTACTTCAGTTGTTTTTGGTACATAGATGATTGGTGTATCTTCACCTGGTTTATCAGGTGTTACAGGTGTTCCTGGTTGGATTGGTTGACCTGGTTTCGTTGGATCCTTTGGATCTGGAAGGTGTGGTTCATAACCTGGAACATCTGGAACGACCGGTTGACCTGGTTTTGTTGGATCTGTTGGATCGTTCGGATATTTAACACCTGGTGTTGATGGGAAGTTTGGATCGTTTGGTGTTTCTGGTTTTGGAACCAAGTTTCCAAGTGGTTTATAAGTAACCGTTTCTTCAAGATTATCTTGGGTAACCGTCTTAGTTGGAACGCTTGCTTTATCCGCATAGTAGCCAGTGACATTTGGTGTTGGCACTGACGCATAATCCGTCTTATTAGCTACCCATGGTTCATTTGGATTAAGAATTTCACCTGTAACTTTATCAAGTTCCAATGTACGTGTCCATTGTGCATTTTGTACATTGTCATTTGGGGTCTGACTTCCTGCACCTACATAATGAACAGTTGATGTTACATCTTTCTTCCATTGATCTGTCGCTGGGTACTTAGGACTATTTGGATCATTTGGATTGATTGGATCTGTTGGGTTATGTGGATCATTTGGTCCTACTGGAACTTTATCATGTTCCAACTTAACAGTGAATTCTTGATTTACAGAAGCATCATTATCATATTTCTTCTCATCTGCTGTAGCTTTAGTAAATCCATCTTCTACTAGTTTGTAACCTTTATTAACAAACTCTTGAATCTTGTTAGCAGTTGAGTAATCAATATTAGCTCCTGAATCACCTTCAACAGAATCGCTAGCTAATTCTTTATTATTAGCTGACACATCAACATAGCGAATTGTAGCTTTCTGTTTCTCTTTCTTATAAACAACTACAGTTTCATAGCTTCCTAAATCAGATTTAGCTACAATATTACGCCAATAAGTGTCAGAAATTGTTCTGCGACCTGCACTAGTTTCAATGATAGTATCTGCTGGCGCAGTAGAAGGATTGTAAGTATAAGAAGCAGCTACACTATCTGCATTGTCTCCTGCTTTTAGACCAGGAACATTAGTTGATAAAATTTCTGCCTTATAGCCACTTAGCTTAGGAGAAGTTACAGCAGTATAGTTGACAGTCTCATCGTTTGTCGTTCCTGCTACTCTCCATCCTGTATCAGCTTTACCATCGCCATCGATATCACCAACATTGTATTTTGCTTTACTGTAAGCAGTCAAGAATTCATCACCATTACTTACAGTTGAATTCTTCAAAACATCTTTAAATTGGTCCTGATCAATGGCAACCTCAAGAGTACGATTCCAATCAGATGATTGAATGACGTCATCTTTAACTGGTGTGCCATCTTCATAAACGTATTTGATAACATTTTTATGGATAGCAGTTGGATTGATAGTTGAACCGTTCGAAATCCAAATGTTTTGACGGTTATCACCAACAGGGTCAATACCATATGTTCTGTCGGTAGCTGAGATACCACCTGTGGATGAACCTGTTGGAACTGATTGTGCATTTGCAGGATTAATATCAGCATGGTTATTTTGGAAACCAGCAATACTCAATGCTCCACCCTGGATATTAGTCCAAACAGAACTTTGCTTGTTACGGCTCTGTGCATCTCTACCATCTTTATTCAATGAATAAACAGTATAAGTTCCAAGACCTGGATTAACGAGTGTTCCTGTTGGACCGTTAAATTCTACTCGGTTACCTGAACTAGCTGATTTATTCGAAATATAAAGAATATTACCATGACCAATATCTTCAGGATTATTACCTTGAGGAGTAGATGCAGGCAATTTACCAGTCACCTCTCCAGCTGAGAGTCCATCTGATTTAGTATAACGTAGTAATGAGACATAAAGCGGGTTGTTAAATTGGAAAAAGGTATTAGTACTATTACCTAATGCTACTGAAATCAATTCTGCATAGTAGTTAGTATTATCATCTCGAATATCTACAATAGAACCCTTATTAGCCTGGAATAATGGTTGATTCTTTTGGCCATTTTCAGAACCAAGTGAAATAACATCATCCCAAGCATTATCTCCGCGATCATCCATTTGTACACGGAATGTCGCATAATCATCTACAACGATACGACCATTTTCATTAAGACCAATATAGTTATAGCCGTCATAGCTACCTGAAGGGCCTCCACCACTTTTAGGACCTTTCCCTACTGAGTGGAATGTATTGGTTGAATTTTTACCGAAATTAACTTTCGAATTATTACCTAAGTCAATCGCAACACCGCGGCCTTTATTTTCAAAACGAACTTTAGAAGTTGCACCTGTTGTAAACTCAGCATTATTACCGGCCATCACACCATCACGACCAGTTAATTCAAAGGTCGCACCGTCTCCGATAATAACTTTACTTGGTCCATTCTTACGATTGCTATTTCCAGCACCATAACCACCGAAACGATCTTTATCTGTTACACCATCTCCAGGTCGATTGATACCAAGCGAAATACCTTGTCCGATACTAGTGTTAAGTACAAGTTTTGACTCTTTACCTGTTTCTACTGTACCGCCATCTGCCATAAAGATACCAGCATTATGATATCGAGCAGTATCTGTAGCATTGTCAGTGTTCATATTAATGGTTAGGTTAGCTCTATCTTGAACACTAACTTTAGCGCCACTTTCAAGAGTGATTGCATCCCCTTGAGAAGAACGGTTAAGTGTTAGACTAGCCCCCTCAGAAACAATGACAGCTTTAGCATCATGAATGTTTGATTCACGACGTTTATCTGATCTACCAGCTTGTCCCACGTTACGTTGAACATACTGAGTTTGTCCATTTCCAGATTGATAGCTATCACTAACAGTTGATGTTGTATTTCCTTTAATAACAACATTGGTGTTTCCACCACCACCATAAAGTGACGAACCAACACTGGTTACATTGTCAAAAGTAACAGTATTTGGACCACTTGTCTTAGATAAATCAACAGGTCCCTTTGAGTTAGCTGATGCCAATTTAAGGTTTTTGAAGTTAAGTTCCCAAGCTGCACCAGTTAATTCTAAGGTATTTGACAAAAGATCTAGACTAGCATTTTGATTTTCACCTTTGATTGTAAGTGGACGTGCTTGAGTGTTAATAGTGATTTTACGGTCAACAGATCCTGAACGTCCATTATCTGTATTACCATTATCACCTGCTGCTACGATATTACCTTTAACGGTAATTTCTTTAATACTACTGTCTTGAAGTGCTGCAATAAATTCACTCCAACTAGATACTTCTTTCTGAGCATCTACTGCTACTGTTGATGAAGCTGATGCTGCTGCACTCGTATCACGACGCGTACGACTAGAACGATTAGAATCATCCGAATTAGATGACTTTTGAGTTTTATCAGATGAATTTTCGTGACTATCAGTTTGACTCACTTTATCTGAATGATTTTCAACTGATGATTCTGAAACAGACTCATTAGATTCTTTTGCTGTCTCAGCCTGTGTATTTGTTGTTTCTCCTGTTGATGCATCCGCAGAAGTTGTTACACTTGGAGTTAAATCAAGTGTTGCAGATGGTTCAGTAGATGCTGAAACAACAGACGTAGGATCTGTCTGTTGTGCCGTTGTTGTTGAAGTAGTTACTAAACTACTCGAATCATCGCCGGTAACAGATTCCTCTGGTGTTACCGGTGTGTCGGTACTGGCAAGCTCATCAGCTTGTGCACCATGTGCTGCAAACAGTGCCGTTCCCAAAAGCACTGAGCAAACGCCGATTGAATATTTTCTCAAAGAAAAACGTTGGCGTCGATTAAAAAAATCTTTCATTTCATAAATTCCTCCCAATTGAATTATGATTCAATTGCTGTTGCTTAACATTTATGCTGTAACCGTATTCTACCCCTTTATAATTTAACTGTCAATAAAATTTTCTGTTTTTTTACACTAGTATGATTTTTTATAACAATACAGTATATATGTCATTTAACATAATGAAACAAAGATTACAACAAACAATCATCTTATTTTCATAATTTAACAACACATATCCAACATAGTTATGAAGATTAAAAATTAATAATACATTATAATTTATAATAAATTTATATTATTTGCAGTAAATTAAAATATACCTAATTTATAAAATTTTTGATTAATAAAACGTGCTATTTCTTAATGATGTGTCCTACTTTACTATGAAAAGAGCACTAAGAGTAGTCAAGATATTTCTCGTCACCAACCAAACACGTACCATCAATGGTGTGACTTATCATTTTGATGAAAATGGACGTGTGGAGCAATTGTAAGATAAGTCCGCAAATCGACTAAAATTATTCTCATTCGTCATATAGA
The DNA here is from genome assembly GCF_054785155.1 of Streptococcus parasalivarius. Classification (NCBI taxonomy): domain Bacteria; kingdom Bacillati; phylum Bacillota; class Bacilli; order Lactobacillales; family Streptococcaceae; genus Streptococcus; species Streptococcus parasalivarius. The sequence goes on along the minus strand of NZ_BAABOB010000004.1, from coordinate 34,242 downwards.
TAAACGACAAACAAAAAGTCCAAATCAAACAATTGATTTGGGCTTTTTGTTAGGTAAAGAATTTATTAGTCCTTTTTCAGTCTTTTTAGGTGTTTATAGAGACCGAAGGCCCGATCCAGTTGCATAGATTCGATAGGACGTTTGCCCTTGATATAGAGATTTCCATTGGTCGCATTCATCAACCCTATCTTAGAAATGGCATAGCCGGTAATCATGCCACTATAAAGGAATTTTTCCAATTCCTTGACATCTAAAACTCTGCTTGAAGGTTCAAGAATACCATATTCTGCCTCATAAATCTCGACAAGTCTTTTAAACTTATAGGCTGTTTTTATGGGCATATCTCCGACATTTCCCTTGGCATAATAATGATAGAGATTCTGTGGGCTTAAGTCTGCAGATGCCACCTCTTGACCATTGGGCGAGTAAGGTTGTGATTTAATGAAAGTATTAAGCTTGCCAATATCAATGTGGGAGTCGCTAACATTTTCCTTAGGAACAGGGAAGTCATTCCTATCAACAATCTCCCTTCGTCTTATAGTTGCCAACAATTCATAAGGCTCGACTCTAAGTCTTTTGGAGAATTTTTCCAAAGTATCAAGCGAAACAGTTCCTGTTTGATTGATTAAATTATAGTTGGTTTGAGCCATACCAGATGATACCACAAAGGCTGTCATGCGTTCTCTGACTTGGCCTTCATCCATATCTTCCGTAATCTCTAGCTTCTTACGAATGTTGTTCCACAAGTTTTGCGTGACCTGATTAGGATCTCGTGGAAACTCAAAACCCTCATGCTGATTATCTCGAGCTAAGAGCTTCCCAAGTGTAATGTTTTTCCCAGTCACCTTGGCAAGACCGTTAGTAATGGTTACAATCTTTGGAATATTTCCCTTAGGCTTGTTCATGAAAAGCATCCGAAGGCTTCCTGACGGAATCCCCGTAGCTTCTGAAAGCTCTTTGTAACTCTTCTTGTCTTTCCAAAATTCTCCCATACGAGCTTTTTCCGCATTTTCCCAGAAAAGCTCCTTAAGGGATTTGGGGGTATTCGGCTCATCCAATAATAGTCGTTTTGACATAATTGTCTCCCTCTAAAATTGCTGTTTAAACTTAGTCCAAGTCTATTATCTCATATTTTTAATAAAAATCAAATCAATCCCTAATCAATAATCATTACAATCAGCTAGTAGTTTAGAATTTTTCTTGGGTTAATTTAGCACAAAAACTCCCCTCGTTTAAGTACGAGGGGAGCTGTTTTACTAATAATTCCAGTTGACCAAAAGATAAATGAGGCTTGATCCAAACATATCCGCTAAAGCATGGGCTAGGAAGAATGGAAGGAGGTTTTTGACCTTGTATTTATAAAGGAAATAATAGAATAGACCAAAGACCACACCGATAACCAGAGCCCATAGCATGCCCTGATAGGTATGGAAGGACACACGGACAAGAGTTGAAAAGAGCAAGACCCACCACTTATACTTATCCTTAACCGAGGTCAAAAGTCCTAGGAAGAAAAATTCCTCGTAGAAACCGTTTAGCAATCCATAGGCAATAGCCATAGGTGAGAGAGCCAGAAACTTATTAAGCACGGCCATAGGGCTAACAAAGGCTAAAACTTGAGGGCTAAAGTAATTATACTGTCCTGACAAGGTGCTAACCATATCTGCGAAGAGACCCATGATAGCGAAAATAAAGGGTACCCAAAAGAGAACCGACCACTTTAGGCGTATAGGTAATTGTTTAAAGTCAAAATGACGTATCCAGAGATATATAATCGCTAAGGTTAGGAGAATAATCTGCAAGGTGAAATTGCTAGAGTAGGCTGCTCCTTCACTGGCTGTATTTGTTGACGTCTCAGTAACTGTTGTCGCTACGGTCGGAGCCAAACTTGCCACATACATCTGCGTCGAACGAACAATAAACTGACCAAACATAATGAGCGTAACAATACCGATATCAAACCATCTCAGTTCCTTGAGCGGCTGCTCAGGATGAATTTTCTTGAGTAAAGTCATAGTCTCTCCTTCTTCCTCGTATCTACAACGAAAGGTCGTTTTTTCTTTAACTCTATTATAAGTAAAAATCCTTTAACTTTCCCTAAAATTTGCAGTAAAATTAGTAATCCGCTTAAGGAAAGAAAAAAGCAAGGGAAAGCATGTTTCCTTTGCTTCAAACTCGTTATTAATCATTCTTTTTAACAACACTAACTAAGACAAGGAGTTGGAAAATAGCCAAAACAAATAGGACCACAAAGCCATTTCGACTACCTTGAGCCGTTGCTCGTGCAAAGTCAATCTTGTGGTTAGTTTGACTCATAGCAACAATTAGAGATGCTAGTGTTGTTCCCACTGCTCCTGCAAATTGTTGGAGCGTGTTAAAGATGGCATTGGCATCAGCACGTTGGTCCAATGGCAATTGCTTTTGTCCGTTAGTCATAACATTACCAAAAGCAACTCCAAGCCCCGTCATAAAAATCATGTAAAAGACAAGGATTAAAGTATTTGAAAGAGAAAGACCGAACAAGCTAAATAGCAACTGAGCAAGAACAATAAGGCTTGCTCCAATCAGAATTGGTTTACGAGCTCCCATCTTATCTAAAATGATACCCGAAAACGGAGCAAATCCTGCACCAATGATAGCTCCTGGGAGGAGCATCAAGGCTGCAAGAGTGGTATTAGAGTGGTTAACCAACTGCACATAGTTTGGCAAGAGGAAACTCATCGCAAGGGAACCCAATTGGAAAGAAAAGAAAGCGATGATATGACCTGTCAGTTTACGATTTTTCAAAATAGAGAGATTGATGATAGGATTTTCTAATGTTGTAGAACGCCAAATCAAAATGACAAGACCTAAGATTCCAATCAAAAGCCAACCTAAGACTGAGAAGCTGAAGAAGGCATGTTCAGCAACCCCATGAAGGCCTAAAATCAATCCCAAGAAAAGAAAGATGGTAGCCACTAGACTGAGGATATCCAAAGATTCACGTTGCACCTCACTCTTTTGTTCAATCGAGCGAAGACCTGCAACCAGTGAAGCCAGGAGAATAGGAAACTGGACGAGGAAAATAGAACGCCAACCAAAGTGTGCTGTCAAAAGACCACCAACAGTCGGTCCAATGGCCGGTGCAACGGCTGTAATCAGTGTCCCAACTCCCATCATGAGACCAATCTTACGACTTGGCACCTGCTCCAAAATGATGTTAAACATGAGAGGTAGGGCAAAACCAACCCCCATCCCTTGAACCAATCGTCCCAAAACAACAAAGCCGAAACTAGGCGCTATAAAGTCGATAAGAACACCTAAAATAGACAAAAGGTTGGCGACCAGAAAGATGGTTTTCATCTTAAACGAGCGCTTGAGATAGGCAGATAAGGGAACCACGCAAGCAACCACTAGGAGATAAATGGTTGTAACCCACTGTACGGTTGACGTATTGACTGAAAATGCCTTCATCAATACGGGAAAGGTGATATTCATAGCTGTTTCACCAGCTACTCCACAAAATGAAAGAATCCCTGACGCAAAGATGGCACACAGGATCTTGGTGGAGATTTTTTCGTCTGACATAAGTATTTGTTCCTCCTAGATAAACTTAAAAATTACGGTAGTGTTGTAAGATTTTGAGAAAGACTTCTCTCTCTTTAGCTGAAAATTGTTGGGCAAACTCTTCCTCTTCTTTTCGAAGATAGGATTGACAGGCAGACGCGATTTTTACTGCCTTATCCGTTAAAACAACCGCTTTTTGCCTAGCGTCTTTCGATGAGGTATGTCGTTCGATAAGGCCTTTTTTCTCCATCCGCTGTAAGAGAACTGTCGTTGTCGAACGCTGAATCTCAAATTCGTGCTCAATGTCACGTTGAAATACCTCATGATTAGCATGATTGGTTATAAAATCGATAATGGCCATCTGATTTCCAGTCAAATCATACTGCCTAGCAAACTGATCAAAGTGGCGCATCATATTGTTATTGGCTTGCTTCAACAAGCGTCCAAAATGGTCCAAAAAACAACTCCTTAACTCTATTGTTAGCTAACTAACGTTATTTAGTATAAGAGTTTTAGAAGGTAATGTCAATAACTTTTCAAGAGATTTCCACTCAACTTTCAAGAGATTTCAAAAAAAACTCAAGGACTTAAATCCTTGAGTTGCTATATTTAGTCTTTCTTTACAGGAATTTCCTTAATTACACGCGCCGGATTCCCACCTAGAACCACATTGTCACCGAAGGACTTGGTTACCACGGCTCCTGCTCCAGCAACTACATTATCCCCTAAGGTCACTCCTGGGAGGATAGTCACGCCTCCACCGGCCCAGAAATTATCACCGATCGTAATTGGAGCACCATATTCAATGCCTGAATTACGCTCGGTTGGATCAAGCGGATGCAAGGGCGTCAAAAACTGACAATTAGGGCCAATCATGGCATTGTCACCAATCGTGATAGGACAGATATCCAGCATAGTCAAATTCCAGTTGGAATAGAAATTTTCACCAATATGGATATTAACACCGTAATCCGTAACGAACTGAGGATTCATGGCAACATTTTCACCAGTCGAACCAAACCAAGATTTGACAATCTCTGCCCTCTTGAGGCGATCAGGTTCAGCATTAAAGGCCCATTGTTTTTCTCTTGAGCTGGCCGCTAGAGCACGTAACTCAGGATCGCTTGGTTTATAAAAGTCACCTGCAATCATTTTTTCATATTCAGTTGGCATGGCATACTCCTTTTTGCTTCTTCTCCTATATTGTAGTATAGAAGTGATGTTACCACAAGCGAAACTCCCATACAAAAGCAAGTAAAATATTCATTCCCCTTAATTATATATCGATGGTCTCACCAACAGCTAAAACCCTATAACCTGCTGCTTCAACTTCTTTTTTAGTTGTCTTGTAATGACTATAGTCATCAATATGAATGGGATAAATCCTTTTAGGTTGAAGGAGATCATTCATTCGGTTTAACATTTTTAAGTCCATGGTAAATGGGCCACCAAAAGAACCTGATTTTACAGCACCTAAATTAGCAAAAATAGCATCTATATTTTTAGGGACAATTTGGATTAAGTCTGGGTACAAAACAGTATCACCGGTAAAATAAATGACTTTAGTTTCTGACGAACTGGTGATTGTTAGTTGATAGCCATTTACCTTACCAACTATCTTTCGCATGATGTAATTACTGGCATGATAAGCCGGTAAGGCTTTAATGGTAATACAGTAGTCAGCGACTTGAAATGCTTGTTCTTCTCCCCATCTTAAAACACTATTATTTAAACATGGCACCCCATCTAAAATTTTCCTATTAGGAGAAATGACCGTCTTCTCTTTCAGATAATCTTTCCCTACATCTTCCAAATGATCTTGATGCCCATGAGTAATTAGCCATACATCAACTTTGCTAAGAAGAGACTCATCCTTATGAACATGAGTTTGTTTCTCGGAGATAAATCCTTTAAACTGAACTAAAGTTCCCTTAGGAGATAAGTCAGGATCAATTCCAATATGAAATTGATTATCAATGGAAATGACGCCACATGCAACGCCACAATAAGTAAACGAAATAGACATAGTACCTCTTTTTATAACGACCATGAATTGAAAAACCAGTCATTAACAATAATGGAATGAGCATTTATGTGCATAGCTCTTGTAACTAGATTATAGTTTTTATCATCAATTTAATCAATGTCTGTTTATGTTTTGACGCCTTCTTTTACGTTTATAATACTTAGTTTCCACAGACCTCAGTTAGGTAATCCACAAAAAAATCCCAAGTGCACTAAGCAACTTGAGATTTTCTTTCTGTCTGGGCATGCCTGAGTCATTCAGGGCTTCATATTATTTGTCCTTTTGATCTTTGTGATCTTTTTTATTTTTCTTTTTACGTCCGTTGCGGCCAAGTCCTAGACCTGTTACCGATACGGTGAAGCCTGCGATATTGATGGTTTCTTCAATCTTACCTTTGCTTGCTTCTTCCTCATTTGAGAGATTAATTGGCATCTTGTGTTTAGAGCCTTTACCCTCAGCTTGACTTGAAACAGGTGCTTCAAAGTCATCGCCTGGTCCATAAGTGACTGGTCCATCATGAGCTTCCACTTGCTCTTCGACTTGGTCGAGAACTTCTAGGTCTTCAATCTCTTCAACAACAATATCGTCTGCCTTGTCTCCCTTAGGTTTACCGTTAATATCGCCTGTAAGCGGGATATAAACCACGGTTTCTTCAAGGTTACGTTGACCTACTGTCTTACCTTCAACCTTGTCCTTATCAGCACTGTAGCCTTCTACTTCAGGAGTGATGACTGTTTCAAACTGACCTTTATTTGAAGTCCAGTAGCTTGAACCAAGCTCTTCACCTGTAACCTTATCAATAGTCAAGCTACGTGTCCATTGAGCAGTTTGGATGTTATTGGCAGGAAGTTCTGCTTGTCCATCGCTAGATGTGTAGAGAACTGTGAAGGTTACGTCTTTGATGTAGCTTTCACGTTCTGGCCATTTAGCACCATCTGGATTAGCTGGGTTGATTGGTGTACCAGCTTCTTGGATGTTATCTGGACCTACTTGAACGGTACCATGACGAAGAGTAACCATGAAGTTTTGGTCAACATGTGAATCGCCATCAAAGATCACACCGTTTGTGAAGCCATCAGCAAGGAGGGTATAACCACGGTCGCTATAGTACTTGATACGTTCGATTGTTGAGTATTCAATCACTTCGCCTGATTTACCAAGCAAGTCAACCACTTCAAGTTTCTTACGAGTTGTACCGTCAACATAAGTGACTGTAGCTTTCTGAGCATCCTTGAGGTAAGTAACCACTTCCATGATTTCAGGAGTTTCCACAGAAACATCTGTCATTTCAGCGACTTCTATACGGTCTGGTGTAAATCCGACAACCTCTGGTGAAGGAACAGCTGAGAAGCCAGCTTGAGTACTTGACCATGCTTCATAATTGATAGCACCTGTCACAAGGTTTACATTAGCCAAACGTTTGAAATCAAGAACTTCAACGTAGTCGTCGCAAGCCAAGCCGCCTTCTTCGAAGACATACTGGATTGTACGTGTCACATCGGCACGGTTTTCGAGCATCTCTACGCTATTTGGCCAAACTGGACTATTAACATCATTTGGATCTACAACTTCACCTGCAACTGGTGCTGGCATATCTGGATCAATAAGAACCAAACGTTCACGAAGAACAACTTCGAAGACTTGATCAAAGTCAGAGTCACCATTGTAAGTGTGGTCAAAGGCTGCCGCATAACCATCGTTGACGAGCTCATAACCTTGTTTGAGCAAGTTTGCGATTTGTTCATCAGTAGAGTAGTCAATCTTCTCACCTGAGCTTCCAATGACGACATCACGAGTCAATTCTGACTTATCAAGCTCATTCATGTAAAGGATAATAGCTTTTTGCTCATCCTTAGCATAAACCACGTTGGTATCTTGACCTGGGTGTTCTGGAGTAATAAAGGCCTTTTCAGAAATGTAACCAAGAACATCTGGAACAACTGTTTCCATAGCCATGGTTGGATCTTCAGGATCGTTGTTGTAGTATGGAGTAGGTGCATTTTCAATAGGTGTACCATACTCATCCACTGGAATAATCTTACCAAGCTCTGTGTAAGTAACTGTATCTTCCACTTCTGGAAGGTCAGGGCGAACTTCAAGTCCACCAGCTTGACGTTTATCTGCAAAGAAGCCATCTACAACTGGAACTTCTACAACATCGTAAGTGAAGCTGTCTTGATCCCAAGTGCTTGTTTGTTCCACTTGGTTAAATTTACCGTGGAAGCTGAAGCTATCTTGAATGTTGATAACTGGATCTTTGTAGCCTGCGCCTTGGAAGGTAACCGTTTGTTTCGTATCTTGTGTGATATCATCCAAGATCGGTTCGTAAACCAAAGTTTGGTCCACGCTGAGGTCAATTGGCAATACCAATTCACTTTCAGCTTGGTAGCCAGCAACTTGTGGTGCTGGTGTTTCAATAACTTGCGTAGCATCATGAGGATCATTAGCATAATGAACTGGCTCTGCATCCGCGATTGGATTACCAAAGGTATCAACAGGGATAATCTTACCGAGTTCTTTATAGACAACACTGTCTGTAGCTTCTGGTTTATCAGGTGTAACGACCTGCATACCAGCCACTGCCTTGTCCGCATAGTAACCTTCGATAACTGGGACATTAACCTTAGCAAAGGTATAGCTGTCTTGATCCCAAATGTAAGTGTCTTCTGCTTGGTTATATTGACCAGTGAAGGTGAAGTCTGACTGGATATTAACAGACGGTGTTGCTTCGCCAGCTCCTTTGAAGAAGACCGTTTGCAAGGTTGGTTGCGTTACATCTTCAAGGATTGGAGCGTACTCAACAAGAATATCGTCTGTCAAGCTCTCAGGCATGACACTTTGTTGCATTGGACGGTAACCCGGAATGTGAGGAACAAGTGTCTCACTAACCTTAGTTGGGTTATTAGCATCGTTGTTGAAGGTTGGCGTTGGAACGTTTGGAATCAAGCGTCCATTCGCATCAATAGGAATGATCTTACCAAGTGGAACGTAGGTAATGGTTTCTTCGATATTATCTTCAGTAACCTCTCTACCTTTTACTTCTACTCTATCAGCAAAATAGCCTAAAACAACTGGTGCATAGATGTCATAATACTTGGTCTTGTTTGGTGACCATTCTGTCTCATCAACAAGCTCACCTGTGACCTTGTCAAAGGTAAGGGTACGGACCCAATAAGCCTTTTGCACATCGGCATCCGGTAAATCCGCATTGCCGTCTGTACTCTTGTAAAAGACTGTGAAGCTTACTTCTTTCTCGTAAGCATACTTAGATGGCCACTTAGGTCCATCTGGATTATTAGGATTGATTGGAGTATCTGGGACTTGTTCATGGTCAGGCCCTACCTTGGCAACATCGTGTTGCAAGAGGACAAACCACTCTTGATCATCAATATCCTTGTCATCAAAAATGGCATCTTTAGGGAATTCGTCCTGAATCAAGTCATATCCCATGTCCTTGAAAGTCTTGATACGTGTTGCTGTTCCGTATTCAATCGCTTCACCCAATTCACCGGTCAACTGGTCACTAACCAAGTAAGCACCGGTAGTTTCATCAATATAAGTGATGCTGGCTTTCTTGAAAATTTTACGATACACAACCGGAGTATCCCCTCCTGGTTTGTTCGGTACTACACTTTTAATATCTGTCATATAATCTTGAACAGCTGGTGTTGCTGTCTCACCCGCCTTTCGTGGATCTTTTTTGTTATTGTTATATTGCTTAGTCAAAGCACCTGGAATATATTCCCCATCTTCTGTCACAGGGATAATGCGTCCCAATTTCCTATAGGTCACATGTTCCGTTACCGTTGGCACATAGGGTGTGACAACGTTAAAACCCGCTTCTTTTTGGTCAGCGAAATAGCCCTGGACAACTGGTACCGATATCTTAGGATAGGTATAACTGTCCTTGTCCCATTCGATTAAGCCAGTCTTCCTATCTCTAGTCCCCGTAAAAACATGATTTTCCATGACTTCAGGGTCTGGAGTTTTAGAATCCGCTCCTTGAAAAATAATCTCTTGCTTTGATGGAATCCTCACGGTTTCCGATTGGGCATGATTATCAAAGAGGGCTTCGTCAGCTCTAGCAAAATCTAATGGAGAGGGGGCACTGTGGTCAGAGCGACTTTTTGGGTTAGTCAATAATTTAGAAAGATCTATAGTATCAACCAAATCAGAGTCCGCTGATTTATGTGCAATATGCTCTTCAGCAGTTCTTGCTGCTGCTTCAGTCGCATCTTCCCTATAGGCTCTCAAAAATACTCCCCCTTTCTTCTTTTTATGAGAAATAAAATCCTATACTTGCTAAGTTCTCATGGAAATCTTTTCTATTAAGATTTCATTTTCCCTCGGAGAAGCTAACAAGTTCTTATCAAAGATTAAAATTTTTGATATCTCTTATATATACTATAATACGAGAATCGAATTTTTACAAGTAAGGTGTAAGAACTTTAATCATTTTAACCCCTAAGTGAAAAAATAGTGCTTTAATGTGCAATATCTATCAAGTAGTTTACGAAAGTGACATCAAAATGAGATTACCCCGATAACTTAAATGATGAGTCTTTAATGGAGTTTTCTCTCCCTAAAGACACTCTCATAAGAAATAGACTATAAACTATCACAACTACTTCTCATCTTTGAAAGACTAGAACCTTACCTCAGTTGTAAGGGAACAACCTAAGAGAATGGCACAGAGAAGGTCTGTGCCTAGTCCTCGACTATGGAATGCCAATGAATAACTAGCATTACTTTTAGTATAGATTGACTTTTACGCTTCGTCAATAGATTGGAACCATTTAATGAAATTCCCCAGTTTCTCAAGTTTCTCGTATTAAGTTATAAATAACTAATAGCTTTTTTAGCATGATTACTTTTTCATGGAACTACAGATGTAATGATTACTATCAGACTATCATGACTAACTCAAGATGGTTTTAAAATCACTTGTTCAGCCATCATTAAATCCTTAACGAAATCCGAACATGCCATAAAAACCGAGACTACTGTCTCGGTTCATACAGTTTGGAAACGATTAGATTTGTCCTCGGCCTTGAGCGTCAAAGTAAACCCACCATCCTGGACTCACTTCAACCCAACGGTTAACAGCCATCTCACCTGAATTTGGATCATAGTAACGAACAACGCCGTTCACACGAACCAAATGACCTTTGATTTGCTTACCATTGTTATCAAAGAGGAGGTTTTGACCATTGATAGTAACCATGCCTTTGACAGCATTACCATTACCATCGAAGTAATACCAGCTACCATCGATTTCATGGAATTGATTACGGTAAAGCTCACCTGAATTTACATCATAGTAACGAAGGTTGCCATCAACATTAGCCAAAGCACCTTTCACTTGACGACCATTTTGATCAAAGTAGAGGTTTTGACCATTGATATTTTGTGAACCTTTTACGGCTGCTCCATCATTATTGAAGTAAGCCCAAACACCTGGTTCAATTTCAACAAAACGGTTGCGAGCCATTTCACCTGAGTTTGCATCATAGTAACGGATTGTTCCATTCTCGTTAACAGTACGCCCTTTAACTTGGACACCATTGTTATCGAAGAAGAGTTCTTGACCATTGATGTTTTGGTGACCTGTCACACGTTTACCATTACCATCGTAGTATGCCCAAACGTTATTACCAATTTGTACGAATTGGTTGCGGCCTGATGTATTGTTATTGTTGTTATCTGGTTTTGGATCTTGTTTACCGTTTGCATTCAAGACACCGTTTTGGTCGTAGTAGAATACTTGACCTCTACGGTTTTGACGGTAACCATCACGCAATTGCACCCCATTAGCGAGGAAGAAGTATTGTTTACCATCGATAGTCTTTTCACCGATTGCCATACGGCCTGTATTATCAAAGTAGTAGACATTTCCGTCGTTATCTTTGATGAAGGCATTCTTAGCATATTGACCATTGTTATAACGGTATCTTACAGAGAAGAGACGTTTTTCAAATTTACCACTACCATCACCGTTTTGGTTATCACCATTAGTTGATTGGTTGCTTCCGACAACTTTTGGAAGGCTAACCTTACCTCCATTTGTACCGTAGTAACCGTTGAGACCATTCTTAAGCACGTACTCTGAACCACGGTCAAGAATGTTAGTACCATTCATGTACTTCGCAGACCACTTCGTAATCTTCTCGTCAGTTGTCATACGTTTACCGTTAGAGATTTGAACACGGTCAAAGATTTGTGGGTAGAGACGTTTCAATTCATCAAGGAAGGCACCACCATATTTACCTTGGTAGTCATTACCAAAGGTACGTGTTTTAGCGGCATAGAGGCTATGGTTGATGATTGCGCCATCTTTAGTTTCACCGTAGTTATTAACACGAGTTGCAGTAACTACTTCGTCACCTGGAAGGTTGTAGATTTGGTCTGGAACCCAGTCAGCAATCGCTGAAATTCCCACTGCATGGAGGGCTTTAAGAGCTGCCTTCAAGTCAGCCAATGAACCATACTTGTTGTCCTTACTCATGGCAATGTCATAACGGTCTGTGAAAGCATAACCATTTTGGATGACTGAGTCAAGGAAAGTACCATCATCACTTGAAACGTATTGTGGTGCAAGTTCGAATGATGTAATACCCCATGATTTGAAGAGACTAGCATTTTCAGCAATCTTCTTATTAGTGTATTGTGATGGATTTTGAACGAAGTCTTGGAAGTTAGAGAAACCTTCGTAGATAACTTGTGAATCAAGGACAGCATTTGATTCGTAGACCAAACCACTGCTGTTTTTCTCTTTACTTGGTGCTACACGCACATCTTGAGTTTCAGAAGCTCCTACTGGCACCCAAACAGCAAGGTAACCATCAACTTGAGGATTACGGATACCACGGATTTCGTTTGCATTAAATGTCAAATTACCATTACCATCAGTGTATTTGACAATGCCGTTAGCATCGCTATCATTCAAGTAAGTAGCCACACCATCGTTTGTTGTCAAAAGCAATGGACGATAAGCTTGGTTACGGTGAGCCGCACCCATGTTAATTGTCAAGTTGCTTGTCAAACGAAGGGCTGGTTGGTTTGAAACGATAACTGCCATACCTTGGTTGCGTGTTTCTGCTGTACCAGCATCAGAAGCACTGTTAGCCCCTGTACCATAACGTACAGATGTCAAGACACCTGCAGCATCCCAACCATTAGTATTACCATAACCGATGTAGTTAACCTTCATATCTTGACCGCCGGCTGCATAGCGGATACGACCTTTCAAGAGGGTTTCAATAGCATCATAATATGGTGATTTTTTAGCCATATATTGACCATCATCTGTGTACATGTCTCCATAGTAAACACGTGGCACAGTGTCCTTATGCGTAAGCATCAAGGCATATGCTGATGGGATGTTATATTGTGTGTATTGCTTGTTGGCACTACGCATGTCTCTGTTGTAGATTTCAAAGGCTTTCTTCATTTCATCAAGAGTGAAGGTATTCCCTGTTGATTGAGGGTTGATTTCATTTTTGATGATTTGACCAATGATTGATTGTACCTCTGAATCGTGGGCACGAACAAATGAGTAGTTAGCCATACGTTTAGAGTTTTTACCACTTTCAGAACGGTCATTTAAACTATTTGAAATGAGTGGTTCAACTCCTGAACGGTTACCAATTGGACGCAAGAGTGAATATACCAATGCTAAGTGCATAGGGTCATCCATTGGCAACTGAGCACCCTTTGTATCTTCATTGTAGTAGGCATCGTTGTGAGACCATGCTTCCAAGATAGACAAGTGTTTAATAGCTTGTTCTTGGCTTTGGTCAGAACCATACTTAGCTTTGAAGTAATCTGAAGCAATTTGAAGAAGGTCAGCATTGACATTATCCACGGCATCGACACGAACACCATCGAAGTTTTCATCTTCAGAACCACCAGTAATAGTACCGATGTTCATGATGTAGTGGAGCCAGTTCAACTGCTCAGCTTGAACCGCTGGGTTTGAGTTGTCGATATCATTAGCCAACAAGAACTCGAAACCACCGTTACTTGTATCCTTAGTATACTTAGGATTGTGTTTACCTGTTTGGCTAGTTGGTGTGCGGTTCAAGAGACGATAGTCAGAGTTAGCATGACTTGTACGACTATCGTTGTTATAGAGAAGGGCACCACCTTGCAAGTGATCGCTGTTATCAAGATTTTCAGAAGTTGAATTCCAACCTGGTTGGGTCTTCACGAAATTTTTGATAGTTGTACGCAACCAGTCAGTGTTGCCTTCACGCGCAATACGTTCTTCAATACGCTTTTGAACTTCAAGCGCTGCTTGGTCCATCTGAGTTTGTGAGCTGAATGACGTATAGGTTTGATTAGTACCGAGACCTTGCTCCTTCATATAGTTGAGGTAGCTCGCTTGGATAGCCTTGCTTGGCCACCAAACTGTAAGCAATGGACGTTTGTCATTTTCAGTTGAAGCAGTCCACTCTTTACCATCTTTCAAGATTTCTTTTGGACGGTACCATGTGTTGGCAGTGAAGTAACCATCAACGAGTTCGATATCTTTATCAGTTGTACCATAAAAGGCATTATTGTCACCATTTACAGTAACGTTTGTGTTTGTGCTATCAGCTGATGAACCTGTTCCACCGTTCTTGTCGAAACGGTATTCTTTTTGGTTAGACAATTCACCAGTTTCAGCGTTGAAGTATTGGCTGCCGCCGTTACGTTCGAGGACATAGTTCTTACGAATAGTGCCATCATCTTCAACGTAGTATTGTTTACCATCGATTGTTTTGATGTGGCTTGGACCATCAGTTACGACATTGTTAGTTGCTGGAAGGTCGTTATTTACTACTGTGACAGTATTGTTGGCATTGTTAGTATTGCCGTTAACTGGGGTAGCACGACGGCCTCCTGTAGGACCACGGCGAGCACCAGTCGCACGACGTTCACGTGTCGCTGCGCGATCAGTAACTGTTGTAGTGTTGTTATTTGTTGTATCAACAGCTGTATCATTGGTTGCTGTTGTATCTGTTGTAGTTGCCACACGATCAGTGCCGACTGTCGCTGCCGTATCAACAGCATTCGCTGCAACTGTATTTGTTGTATCAGTTGTCAAATCGAAAGTTGCTGTTGGAGCTACTTGGTCAGTTGCGGCATTGTTTGTCGTTGCAACTGCTGTAGTTGGATCCTGAGCAGCCGTTGTATCGTTAGATACAGTCCCCGTATCAACAGTAATATCGGGGATGGCTACAGTAGCATCCGTGTGTTCGTCGGCCTGAACGACACCGTCGTTAGTCCCTAAAGAAACCGCTGAGACTGCACCGAGTGACATCCCTGTAACTGCGATGGTTACCCATTGTTTCTTAACTTTGTGCATCTTATAATGTACTTTTTTGTCCATAATAAAAAGACTCCTTTTTCCCATTTATAGCTTCATTCTAAATCATTGAAAGCTTTTTTTCAATAAGATTCGATAAATTTTCATAATTTTTAGAAAAGTCCTTTTATTACTTTAATGACATTAGTTTTAAATGAGTGTTTTGGAATGTAAAAATACTTATTTTAGTGTTGTTGAGAGAAAGATAATTGATAATCTATAGCTATTTAGAATGATTATTGATAAGGTGTTTCTTTTAATGGGATTACAAGGAACTCTAATGAAAATTCACAAAAACCTTAAGGCACTTCTCTCAAAGCGACAAAAAATACCTTCCTTACCAAACCATTAGGTCTGTTAAGATGGTGTCTTTTTTAGTTTAGCTTCTCATATAAAAACTAAATTCTAACTATCTAAGCCATTCATTACTTACTGAGGTGTAAGGGCTTTAAATTGGGGCACTATAGTGCCAGTAAGAAAGCAGAACATCGAGCAATAATTCATCTTATAAAAATGGCTCAAAAGCCTATTGATCTTGCTGAAACTAAGGAAAAAAGGAGTATAATAAAGGTGAAAAGAGTTAACCTATTTAGATACAAATAGAGGGGTAGGTGAGAAAGATATCAGTACAACATACAAACTTCAACACAAGCCAAGATAAGAGTGAGACTGGTCAAGAGGTCATTAAGCCGGACCTCATTAAGAATAATTCTCCAGACAACAGAGTTGCTTCTATTCTCCTGTCAATTGCCTTTTATTTAGCCATAGTTTATCTTGTCTTATTCTTGCTCTTCGGTCTGTCAAATCCTTGGGGAATGCTTATAATAATTTTCCTAGCACCTAGTTTGATTAGTTTTATCATTGCAACTATTTTAACAGGTATTGGTCGTAAAAAAGGTAATAAAAACTTCTTATACACAAGCATCATTTTTTATATAGCTTCTGTCCTTTTTGCTTATGACCCTGACTGGGGAGTTTTTCGATTTATTCCGATTCTGTTAACTATTCTCGTAACTGTGGGAACAGTGATGTATAAACAAGATAATGAGCAAACCAACAAATAGGAGTCCATGTTTAAGTGGTCTCCTATTTTTATGTAGTCGGTAGTATTTCAAAAGGTTTGTTCCATTTTGAAACTATCACAACATCTCCAAATCAAAAAACACCTTCAAGCTAGAATGGTTAGCTAACATGAAGGTGTTTTATTGTGCTTATCTGAGCATTGCAAAGACTATTACAATTCTGAAATACGAATAATCTTCGACCTATTCTTCATCTTTCTTACGTTTAGTAAGAAAGGCGAGACCTGTTGCAGTTGCCAAAGCACCAAATGCCATTGACAATGATGAGTTTTCCTCACCAGTCTTAGGAAGCGCTTGGCTTCCACGTTTGTGCTTAAGATCTTTCACTTCAGAAGTTGATTCTGAGGCACTTGTTGAGGCAGAGGTTGAAAGACTTGCTGAAGTACTCAATGATGTTGAAATACTTGTTGAAGCACTTGTGCTTTCAGAGACACTCAAGAATGCTGATGTAGAAGCGGATTCTGATACTGAAACGCTTGATGAAGCGGATTCTGAGACAGAAGCACTTGTTGAGACTGACTCAGACGTGCTGGCTAATCCTGACGCACCTACTGAGGCTGACGTAGATACTGAAGCGGATGCGCTCGCTGACGCTGACTCAGAGGCTGATGTGCTTACTGAGACTGACGCAGAGGCTGATGCTGATTCAGATACGCTTACTGATTCTGATGCAGAGACTGAAGCGGATGCGCTCGCTGACGCTGACGCAGAGGCTGAAGCAGATGTGCTTACTGAGACTGACGCAGAGGCTGATGCAGATTCAGATACGCTCACTGATTCTGACGCAGAGACTGAAGCGGATGCGCTCGCTGACGCTGAAGCAGAGGCTGATGCAGATTCTGATGCGCTTACTGATTCTGAGACAGAGACTGAAGCGGATGCACTTGATGACGCTGACGCAGATTCAGAAACTGATGTGCTCGCTGATTCTGATGCAGAGACTGAAGCGGATGCGCTCGCTGACGCTGAAGCAGATGCTGATGCAGAGGCTGATGCAGATTCTGATGCGCTTACTGATTCTGAGACAGAGACTGAAGCGGATGTGCTTGCTGACGCTGATGCTGATTCAGAGGCACTTGTTGATTCTGACGCAGAGGCTGAAGCAGATTCAGAGGCGCTTACTGATTCTGAGACAGATGTGCTTGCGCTTTGCGACTCGCTCAATGATACAGACTCACTTACAGAAATTGAAGCACTTACAGAGGCTGATTGTGATTCACTCAATGAGACACTCAATGATGCTGACTCTGATACTGAAACTGATGTACTTACTGAGGCTGACGCAGAGACTGAAACTGATGCGCTCGCTGATTCTAACGCAGATGCTGAAGCTGACTCAGATACAGAAACTGATGTGCTTACTGACGCTGACTCAGATGCAGAGACTGATGCAGATGTGCTTGCTGACGCTGACTCTGATGCGCTTACTGATTCTGAGACAGAGACTGAAGCGGATGTACTTGCTGACGCTGACTCTGATGCAGATGTACTTACTGAGACTGACGCAGAGACTGAGTTTGAAAGAGACTGTGATTCTGAGATAGAGGCACTTGTTGATGCAGACTCAGAATTTGAAACTGATTGTGATTCACTGATTGAAGCACTTACAGATGTACTTTCAGAATTAGATACTGATTGTGAGCCTGAAACAGATGCACTCAATGACGCCGACTCACTCAATGATGCTGAATTAGATGTCGAAATCGATTCACTTGTTGAAATGAAGCTTGAAGCCGAGTTCGAAATAGACTCAACAGTTGAAATGATTGTAGAAATTGAAGCACTGAAGGCTTGAGACTGGCTTTCAAATACAGAAGCACTCAAAGAGCTTGATGTACTCAATGATTCTGATTCAGAAGCCGAAACTGACGCACTTGTACTTCGAGATTCACTCAATGATGCTGACTCACTAGCTGAAATTGAAGCACTTTCTGAAGCTGATTCTGAAGTTGAAGCAGATTGTGATTCTGAGATTGATTCACTTACTGACGCTGACTCGGAATTTGAGACAGACTGTGATTCTGAAACTGATGCACTTTCTGAAGCTGATTCTGAGTTAGACACTGATTGTGATTCAGAAACTGATGCACTCTCTGACGCTGATTCTGAGTTTGATACAGACTGTGATTCTGAGACAGACGCACTTGTTGATGCTGACTCTGAGTTAGACACTGATTGTGATTCTGAAACTGATTCACTTACTGAGGCTGACTCTGAGTTAGACACTGATTGTGATTCAGAAACTGATGCACTTACTGACGCTGATTCTGAAGTTGAAGTAGATTGTGATTCTGAGATTGATTCACTTACTGACGCTGACTCGGAATTTGAGACAGACTGTGATTCTGAAACTGATGCACTTTCTGAAGCTGAAACTGAGTTCGATTCGGATTGTGATGCTGACGTTGATTCACTCTCTGAGGCTGAAATTGAGTTCGATTCGGATTGTGATGCTGACGTTGACTCACTCTCTGAAGTTGAAACTGAATTCGATTCGGATTGTGACGCTGACGTTGATTCACTCTCTGAAGTTGAAACTGAGTTTGATTCGGATTGTGACGCTGACATTGATTCACTTTCTGAAGTAGAAACTGAGTTTGATTCGGATTGTGACGCTGATGTTGATTCACTCTCTGAAGTTGAAACTGAGTTTGACTCGGATTGTAATGTCGACGTTGACTCGCTCTCTGAAGTCGAAACTGAATTCGACTCTGATTGTGACGCTGATATCGATTCGCTCTCTGATGCTGACTCTGAGTTTGACTCTGATTGTGACTCACTAATTGATTCGCTTACTGAAGCTGACTCGGAAGTTGAAACAGACTGTGATTCTGAAATTGATTCACTTACTGACGATGATTCTGAGTTGGAAACAGACTGTGATTCTGAATTTGATTCACTTACTGACGATGATTCTGAATTAAACACTGATTGTGATTCTGACACTGACGCACTCAATGATGCTGACCCAGAATTTGAAACAGACTGTGATTCTGAAACTGAAGCACTCTCTGAGGCTGACTCGGAGTTTGAAATAGACTGTGATTCTGATACTGATTCACTTACAGAGGCTGATTCTGAATTTGAGGCAGATTGTGAGGCTGAAACAGACGCACTTACTGAGACTGAAACTGAGTTTGACTCGGATTGTGACGCTGATGTCGACTCACTCTCTGAAGATGAAACGGAATTCGACTCTGATTGTGATTCTGAAATTGATTCACTTGTTGAAGCCGACTCAGAAGTTGAAACAGACTGTGACTCTGAAATTGAAGCACTTACTGAGGCTGAAGTTGAATTTGACTCTGATTGTGATGTCGACGTTGAGGCACTTTCTGAAGCTGATTCTGAAGTTGAAACTGATTGTGACTCTGAAATTGAAGCACTTACTGAGGCTGAAGTTGAGTTTGACACTGATTGCGACTCAGAGATTGATTCGCTTACAGACGCGGATTCTGAGTTGGAAACAGACTGTGAGACTGAAATTGATTCACTTACTGACGATGATTCTGAATTAGACACTGATTGCGACTCAGAGATTGATTCGCTTACAGACGCGGATTCTGAAGTAGACACTGATTGTGATTCTGAAATCAACTCACTTGCAGATGCAGACTCGGAATTAGACAATGATTGTGATTCGCTTACTGATGCACTTTCTGATGCTGACTCTGAGTTTGAAACGGATTGTGACTCAGATACTGAAGCACTCTCTGAAGCGGACTCGGAAGTCGAGACTGATTGCGATTCAGACACTGATGCACTCGCTGAGGCTGATTCGGAATTTGATACGGATTGCGACTCTGAAACAGACGCACTCTCTGAAGCGGACTCACTTTGTGAGACACTAGTCTTCAAAGACTCACTCAAGGAACTTGAAATGCTCTCCGATTTCTCAACACTCAATGACGCACTCGTTGAGGCGGATTGACTTTGTGAGACGCTTGTCTTCAAGGATTCACTCAAAGAACTTGAAATGCTCTCCGATTTCACGGCACTCAATGATGTACTTGTTGAGGCGGATTGACTTTGTGAGACGCTTGTCTTCAAGGATTCACTCAAAGAACTTGAAACGCTCTCCGATTTCACGGCACTCAATGATGTACTTGTTGAGGCTGACTCACTTTGTGAGACACTAGTCTTCAAAGACTCACTCAAGGAACTTGAAATGCTCGCCGATTTCACGGCACTCAATGATGTACTTGTTGAGGCTGATTGACTTTGTGAGACGCTCGTCTTCAAGGACTCACTCAAGGAACTTGAAATGCTCTCCGATTTCACGGCACTCAATGATGTACTTGTTGAGGCTGATTGACTTTGTGAGACGCTCGTCTTCAAGGACTCACTCAAGGAACTTGAAACACTTGCTGATTTCTCAACACTCAATGACGCACTCGTTGAAGCAGACTCACTTTGTGAGACGCTCGTCTTCAAGGACTCACTCAAGGAACTCGAGACACTCTCCGATTTCTCAGCACTCAATGACACACTCGTTGAAGCAGATTCACTTTGTGAGACGCTCGTCTTCAAGGACTCACTTAAGGAACTTGAAACGCTCGCCGATTTCTCAGCACTCAAAGACGCACTTTTTGATGCGGATTGACTTTGCGAAACGCTCGTCTTCAAGGATTCGCTCAAGGAACTTGAAATGCTCGCCGATTTCTCAACACTCAAAGACGCACTCGTTGAAGCAGACTCACTTTGTGAGACGCTCGTCTTCAAGGACTCACTTAAGGAACTTGAAACGCTCGCCGATTTCACGGCACTCAAAGAAGCACTCGCTGAGGCTGATTGACTTTGTGATTTTGAAACACTCTGTTGTGCTGATAAACTCAAGGAATTTGAGACACTCTGTGACTTCACGACACTCAATGACGCACTCGTTGAAGCAGATTGGCTTTGTGATCTTGAAACACTCTGTTGTGCTGATAAACTCAAGGAACTTGAGACACTCTGTGACTTCACGACACTCAATGACGCACTCGTTGAAGCAGATTGGCTTTGTGATTTTGAAACACTCTGTTGTGCTGATAAACTCAAAGAACTTGAGACACTCGCTGACTTCACAGTACTCAAAGACGCACTTGTTGATGCAGATTGACTTCGAGATTGGCTTGTCTTCAAAGATTCACTCAAAGAACTTGAGACACTTTTTGAAGCAACCGTGCTCAATGAAAGTCTGGTCGATGCAGACTGCTTAGTGGACTCACTTTGACTTTGAGAAATCGATTCCTGCTTAGACTGACTGGCACTTTGCGACACTGACTGGCTGTGATCACTATCCGACAATTTCACCGTCACAACATTCGTCGTACTGTCTTTATAAGTAATCGTTACCGTACCATCACTATTAACCGTATAAGATTTAATACGGTTGGCAGCCTCTGGATTCAAGACCGACACAGCCGCAATAATCTTGCTTTTATCTGCATCTGTTAAGGCAGTCAGGCTGGTCACCTGAATAGTGCTAGTTGGGGCCATTCCTGGTGTACGATCTGCTAAGCGCCCCTGAGTAATACGAATCTCACCCAAGCCATTTGGACGGTTCATATTTGAAGCATTGTCAATCGCAGCAACATTACGTTGCCATGTGTTTCGGAAGGAATGGTAAAGGTCATCCTTCAAATGAATGGTCGCTGTGATGGTTGCAGGATTGTCACTCGTTGCTGTGATATCTCCCGTAATCGGTGCAATATTACCTGTTCCATACTGGCTACTACCAAAGAAATTTCCGTTCAAGGCATTGTCATTCAAGTCGGCTCTTGCAACGACTTTCATTTCTTTAAGCTTGCCACTGTCATCTGTAGCCGTGAAAGTCAAAACAGCATCATCGCCAGCATAGATGGTATAGTTTTTCCCGCCACCTTCAAGAGGCGTAGACTCAGGTTCCACACCATCGACAGTCAACTTGGCCGTCACTTCAGGACGAGTTCCGTCCGTTACAGCCACGGAATTGCTGGCATCTGAGTATACCGCATAATCATCATACATGATGCGAGCTTTGGCTGTTACACCACCTGTTTGTAACTTAACTGTCGGCGTCACAATCGCTTGACCCGAAGCATCTGCCACTGCTGTTCCCACTTCGTCGTCATTATTGTATAGAACGACTGTAGAACCTGGCTCAGCTCCTGTCACCGTTACAGGTGTCTGCGTGTAAGCCTTGTCCAATAATCTCGTTTCAACCGTTGGTGCTGCAAGTCGCTTCACTGGAGCCGTCACATCATTTGTGGTGTTATCTTTATAAGTAATAGTCACCACACCAGATGTTGAAACCGAATAAGATTTAAAGTCCTTTGAAGTGGCAATATTTGGGTTAGCAGTCTTAAAGGCCTCCCAAACCTTATCTTTTTCGGCTTGAGCGAGATTACTTGTGTCATTAACAAAAGTACTCGTTGTCACAGCCGTAATCGGGTTTCGAATGCCATCATTTTGTGGCAAAACCTGAATACGAAGCGTACGTGTCACTGACTGCTTAGCCGTATTAGTCACTACAAAAGAAACATTATAAATTTTCCCAGGCGTTACGACTTCTGTCTGGCCAACAGTTCCAAAAATATTAAAGGCAACTGCACTATTTTTCAATGCAGAGGTCTGTGGCACGTTGATCCCATTCACACGATCACTACCAGAAGCGTAGCCAATGCTTTTAATACTATTTCGTGTAGGAATGGTTTCAACAACATTATAAGCCTGATTGATGTAGTCAGAGTTATAAACAGAAATCAAGGCATTGTTAGCCGGACCTAAATTATACTGGGGTGCACGAAGGTTGCTATTAGCATCAATGCGAGAACCATTACGAGGATCACGCTGACCAGATGTCGCACGAAGCACCGCATTGGCAAGACTATTTCTAGCCTGACGAGCCTGAGTTATCGTAGGAGACACATCACTATCACGATCAGCCAGACTGACACGAATGGCATCCAAGGCTTTATCTCCCTTGAGAATAGCAGCATCCGTATTTGGCAAATCAACAGCTTGAGCTTTATAGGTATAAATGTCTAAGGCTAAATCTTTGAGACGCTTTTCTTGTTCTAAACGCTCAGCATCAGCCACAACCGAGGCAGCTAGCAGCCCAGTCGCCGTATCAGATAATTGGCGATTCGTTTGCACTTCAGATGTCAAGGAAGCGTTTAACAAGGTTGACTCTGAGCTGACAAGGGATAGCCCTACTTTAGAGTCGCTACCACTATCACTCTTGCTAACTGACTGAACAGATGCACTTGCACTATGCTCTGATGATTTTTCAGCTGCGCTCTCTGACAGACTATGTGAAGAAGAATCCGTCTGACTTACTGATTCCGACTTAGAAGCTAATGAAACTGACAAGGAAGCAGAAAGAGAGGCACTCAATGACAAGGATGTCGATCTTGAAGCTAATTCAGAAGCAGACACCGACTGGCTGCGTGATAAAGACTCACTTAAAGAAGCCTCCGAAATCTGACTTGACGCAGTTTCTGATGACTCTTGACTATTTACCTGACTCTCTTGAACACTGGACACAGACTCCATATTTCCAAGAACAACGGAATCAGATGCAGCCAAGAGATCAGTCTTAACTCCTGCTTCACTTTCCAAAATCGGCTGATCAGTCATTTCATCCGCATGAGCTACTTGAGTCGCAACAGAACCACCTAACAAGGCCCCCGTTGCAAGCACTCCCTTAAGCACTGTCTGACCTGAAAAAGCAGGTGCATCCACCTCTACCTGATGGGCAGCAACAGACGGTGTATCCACACCCCCTCTAAGCACCTTGAAAAGACCAAAATTCGACGTCGCCGCACGAAGCCAGTGCTTCCCTGACTTAACCAATTTAAAGCGTGTCACACGATCGGTTTCACGATATTGACCTTCATTCCTTCTAAAAAACATATATACTCCATTTATTTTTGATTAAAACACTCCTTTAAATTTTATCATAAAATTAAGCAAAAAATCTCATTTCGAGATTGCTTTCTAGCGATTAATCCTTTCTTTCATATCTCTAAAAATACGATAATAATGGTAACCCTAAGACTTATTAAAACTATTTGTATTTTTAGAATATCAGACTAAAAAAATCCCCTACCAATTAGGAAATCACTCTAATCGATAGGGGATATTTAATTGTCTTAGCTAGAAGATAATGATTAAACTTACTAAGACTTAGAAGTCTTCACTCTCTTCTTCATCTTTCTTACGTTTAGCAAGAAAGGCGAGACCTGTTGCAGTTGCCAAAGCACCAAATGCCATTGACAATGATGAGTTTTCCTCACCAGTCTTAGGAAGCGCTTGGCTACCACGTTTGTGCTTAGGATCTTTCACTTCAGAAGTTGATTCTGAGGCACTCAATGAGGCAGACACTGAAACACTTGTTGAGGCAGAGGTTGAAAGACTTGCTGAAGTACTCAATGATGTTGAAGCACTTGTGCTTTCAGAGGCACTCAAGAATGCTGATGTAGAAGCTGACTCTGATTCTGAAACGGATGCGCTCGCTGACGCTGACACAGATGCTGATGCAGATTCAGATGCGCTTACTGATTCTGAGACTGAGACTGAAGTGGATGTACTTGCTGAGGCTGACGCAGATGCTGATGCAGATTCAGATGCGCTTATTGATTCTGAGACTGAGACTGAAGCGGATGTACTTGCTGATTCTGAGACAGAGACTGATGTAGATACGCTTACTGATTCTGACGCAGATACAGAAACTGATGTGCTTGTTGATTCTGACGCAGAGGCTGAAGCAGATTCAGATGCACTTACTGATTCTGAGACTGAGACTGAGTTTGAAACAGACTGTGATTCTGAGATAGAGACTGAAGCGGATGTACTTGCTGACGCTGACTCTGATACAGAAACTGATGTGCTCGCTGACGCAGAGGCTGAAGCAGATTCAGATGCACTTACTGATTCTGAGACTGAGACTGAAGCGGATGTACTTGCTGATTCTGACGCTGAGACTGATGTGCTTGCTGACGTTGACTCTGATGCAGATGTGCTTACTGAGACTGACGCAGAGACTGAAGCGGATGCGCTCGCTGACGCTGATACAGAAACTGATGTGCTCGCTGATTCTAACGCAGATTCTGAAACAGATTCAGAGGCGCTTACTGATTCTGAGACTGAGACTGAAGCGGATGCGCTCGCTGACGCTGACGCTGATGCTGATGCAGATTCAGAGGCGCTTACTGATTCTGAGACTGAGACTGAAGCGGATGTACTTGATGATTCTGACGCAGAGACTGATGCAGATTCAGATGCGCTTGTTGATTCTGAGACAGAGACTGAAGCGGATGTGCTTGCTGACGCTGACTCAGATGCTGATGTGCTTACTGAGACTGACGCTGATGCTGATGCTGATGTGCTTGTTGATTCTGACGCAGAGACTGAAGCGGATGTGCTTGCTGACGCTGACGCTGATGCTGATGCTGATGTGCTTGCTGACGCTGACGCAGAGACTGATGCAGATACGCTTACTGATTCTGACGCAGATACAGAAACTGATGTGCTCACTGACGCTGACTCTGATACAGAAACTGATGTGCTCGCTGATTCTGATGCAGAGACACTCGCTGAGGCTGAAGCAGAGACTGAGTTTGAAACAGACTGTGATTCTGAGATAGAGGCACTTGTTGATGCAGACTCAGAATTTGAAACTGATTGTGATTCACTGATTGAAGCACTTACAGATGTACTTTCAGAATTAGATACTGATTGTGAGCCTGAAACAGATGCACTCAATGACGCCGACTCACTCAATGATGCTGAATTAGATGTCGAAAGCGATTCACTTATTGAAATGAAGCTTGAAGCCGAGTTCGAAATAGACTCAACAGTTGAAATAATTGCAGAAATTGAAGCACTGAAGGCTTGAGACTGACTTTCAAATACAGAAGCACTCAAAGAGCTTGACGTACTCAATGATACTGATTCTGAAGCCGAAACTGACGCACTTGTACTTCGAGATTCACTCAATGATGCTGACTCACTAGCTGAAATTGAAGCACTTTCTGACGCTGACTCTGAATTAGACACTGATTGTGATTCTGAAACTGATGCACTTTCTGAAGCTGATTCTGAAGTTGAGACAGACTGTGATTCTGAAACTGACGCACTTTCTGATGCTGACTCTGAGTTTGATACAGACTGTGATTCAGAAACTGATGCACTTTCTGACGCTGATTCTGAGTTTGATACAGACTGTGATTCAGAAACTGATGCACTCTCTGACGCTGATTCTGAGTTTGATACAGACTGTGATTCTGAAACTGATTCACTTACTGATGCTGACTCTGAATTAGACACTGATTGTGATTCTGAAACTGATGCACTCTCTGACGCTGATTCTGAGTTTGATACAGACTGTGATTCAGAAACTGATGCACTTACTGACGCTGACTCGGAATTTGAGACAGACTGTGATTCTGAAACTGATTCACTTACTGATGCTGACTCGGAATTAGACACTGATTGTGATTCTGAAACTGACGCACTTTCTGACGCTGACTCTGAGTTTGATACAGACTGTGATTCAGAAACTGATGCACTTACTGACGCTGATTCTGAAGTTGAAGTAGATTGTGATTCTGAGATTGATTCACTTACTGACGCTGATTCTGAGTTTGATACAGACTGTGATTCAGAAACTGACGCACTCTCTGACGCTGATTCTGAATTAGACACTGATTGTGATTCACTTACTGACGCACTTTCTGAGGCTGATTCTGAGTTTGAAACAGACTGTGATTCAGAAACTGATGCACTCTCTGACGCTGATTCTGAGTTTGAAACAGACTGTGATTCAGAAACTGACGCACTCTCTGACGCTGATTCTGAATTAGACACTGATTGTGATTCACTTACTGACGCACTTTCTGAGGCTGATTCTGAGTTTGAAACAGACTGTGATTCAGAAACTGATGCACTCTCTGACGCTGATTCTGAGTTTGAAACAGACTGTGATTCAGAAACTGACGCACTCTCTGACGCTGATTCTGAGTTAGACACTGATTGTGATTCACTTACTGACGCACTTTCTGAGGCTGAAACTGAATTTGAGGCAGATTGTGACGCTGACGTTGATTCACTTTCTGAAGTTGAAACTGAGTTTGATTCGGATTGTGAAGCTGATGTCGATTCACTTTCTGAAGTTGAAACTGAGTTTGATTCGGATTGTGACGCTGACGTTGATTCACTCTCTGAGGCTGAAACTGAATTTGATTCGGATTGTGAAGCTGATGTAGACTCACTTTCTGAAGTTGAAACTGAGTTTGACTCGGATTGTGATGTGCTTACTGATGCACTTTCTGAAGTTGAAACTGAGTTTGACTCAGATTGTGATGTCGACGTTGATTCGCTCTCAGAGGTAGAAACTGAGTTTGACTCGGATTGTGACGCTGATGTTGATTCACTTTCTGAAGTAGAAACTGAGTTTGACTCGGATTGTGATGTGCTTACTGATTCACTTTCTGAAGTAGAAACTGAATTTGATTCTGACTGTGATGCTGATGTCGATTCACTCTCTGAAGTTGAAACTGAGTTTGACTCGGATTGCGATGTTGACGTTGACTCACTCTCTGAAGTCGAAACTGAATTTGATTCCAGCTGTGATGTGCTTACTGATGCACTTTCTGAA
>NZ_BAABOB010000004.1:0-6340 GCF_054785155.1 Streptococcus parasalivarius | reverse complement strand
TTCACTCTCTGAAGCTGAAACTGAATTCGATTCGGATTGTGACGCTGACGTTGATTCACTCTCTGAAGTTGAAACTGAATTTGATTCTGACTGTGATGCTGATGTCGATTCACTCTCTGAAGTTGAAACTGAGTTTGATTCTGATTGTGAGGCTGACGTCGATTCACTTTCTGAAGTAGAAACTGAGTTTGACTCGGATTGTGATGTTGATGTTGATGCACTTTCAGATGCTGAAGTTGAGTTCGACTCAGACTGAGATGTTGAAGTTGATGCACTTTCTGAAGCTGAGACTGAATTTGACTCTAACTGTGATGCGCTCACTGATGCACTTGTTGAGGCACTTTCAAAAAGACTTTCTGAAACACTCTCTGAAAGAGATGCTGATGCTTCCTCTGATTGAGAAAGAGAAGATGAGACAACCTCTGACTCAGATGCTGAAACTGATGCAGATTCTACCTTACTTGTTGATACAGATTGAGACTCTACTGTTGAAGTACTTTCTACGATGCTTTGAGATGTACTTAAAGATGCACTCGTTGTATCTGCTTCAGACTCTGACTCGATAACCTGACTACCATTAAAGAAATTAACGCTAATATTATCAGTCTTACCTGCAAAAGGTGAGAATGTGAAGGATGTGTCATCACCAGTGATTTTAGCAGTCCAAGTCGATGTTAAGCCATAACCATTCTTGGCCTGAAAACCATTCATTTGGAAATTTTGTCCCCAACTGTAACCGCCACCATCCGTTGTTACTGGTGTTGGATTAGGTGAAGGTGTAGTTCTTTGAGTACCGTCTGAATTAGTAATATAAGTTGTTACAGTTGTTGGAGGAGTAAGTCCCTTACCTAAAGTAAACATCGTTTGTGTTGATGTCCCTGAATTATAGATAGAATATCCAGGACTCATCTTCGAAATATTCCCAAGGGTTGATGTTGCAGGATTAACATATGTGACAGTGTAGACAAAATTCAGATTTGTCCCGTCATTTGTCATTTTCAATGTATAGTAAATTGGAACATTATAGTTTGAGTCTGTTCCAGTTCCTGTATACACCTTAGTTTCACCAGTCGCTAGGTTAAGGTTTGAAGTGATAGCTGGAGTGCCATTCACTGTAGAGTTCCCATTGAAACCAACATTTGTCAGCTTGGTCATCATGTTATCGACGGCATTACCAAGACGCTCACGCTGTTCTGCGTAAGCTGCGCTTGTTGCTGATGCCGCGATCAATGTCGTTGACTTAGTGACTTCTTCTTGAACAGTTGTAATAGCCGTTTGAATTTCAGCCTTAGCAGCTGTGTCTGTCAATTTTGCTTGGTAGTTTTTAGCAATATTAACAAGCAATTCTGCTTCTGAAACGTTTTGGTCCAAAACAGATTTTTCATCATCATGGCTTGCAGTTTCTGAAGCAACTGAGCTTGTTGAAGTTGCTGAATCAGAAGCTGATTCCGAGTTTGAACCACTTGTACTATCAGTTTGTGACTGACTGTCAGAAGTTGAGTACTCCTTGCTGAGTGATGCTGATTCTGAGATAGCTTGTGACAATTCAGCAGAAATTGATTGAGACACAGATTGTGATACTGAAACTGATGCTTCTGTGCTTGCTTGAGCATCAACTGAAGAGCTTGTAGACTCTTGGCTTGTTGATGCTACTGCTGAAGTTTCAGAAGCTGGTGCTACACTCAATACCACTGAATCAGAGTTTACTGCCACATCTTGATTAGCAGTTACTTGACTTTCCAAAGCCGGAGTCGTCGTTTCTTCCGCTTGGGCAGTGTAAGTCGCTACTGCGCCTCCAGCTACTGCACCCGCTGTTGCAATTCCTTTAAGGAGAGATTGCCCTGAGAGAAGCGGTGTTTTCTCCTCGACACTCTGTGCTGAAACTGATGGTGCGTCTGCCCCACCTTTAACAACCTTGAAAAGTCCAAAGTTGGATGTCGCAGCACGAAGCCATTGCTTACCTGATTTAATCAATTTAAAACGAGTCACGCGATCAGTTTCGCGATATTCCCCTTCGTTCCTTCTAAAAAACATATCTACTCCATTCTTGTTTTATGAATTAAAACTCACCGATAAATTTTATCATAAAAATCTTGTAAGCTCTAATACAAACTCTTATTTCCCTCAAAAAAGATTGCAGACGCTTTATGCTGTATAAATACTGAAAATACTTTTTTCATAGCATTTCCACCCACCTTACATTTTGTAAAACAAAACTGAAAGTTGTCTTAAAATTCAAAGTATACTTCTTCCACATCTAAGATTTTAGCTTACTAAACTAAGCCTTTACTCTCTAATACTAAGCCTAAATGAGACTTAGACTAACGTTTAAGATAGCCTCTCTCATTTTCAAACACGACAAAAAGACACATCCCATATCGGAATGTGTCTTTTTTAGAACGAAGCTAATCGGCTTATTCTTACTTAAGAGTAGTTAGTTTTTATTAGGACTAGTCACTCATAAGTTTTAGGGGTAAGTCGAAGGAATATTATTCCTCAGTTTTTTTGCGTTTTGCCGCAAGTGCCAATCCAGATGCAGTTGCAAGCAATCCAAGAGCTGCTGTAGCTGCTACGTTAGACTCTTCACCAGTATTTGGCAATTGTGCCATTTCTTGTGCAGGTTTAACTGGAGTAGCTTTAGCTGGAGCTTTAGGAGCTGGATCAACTGGTTTACCTGGAGTTGGTTGTTCAGGTTTACCTGGAGTTGGTGTTACTGGTTTTTCTGGAGTTGTATCGACAAGTTTGTAAACGTAAGTTACGTTCTTATCGCCTTCGATAACTTTACCAGTTACTGGGTCAGTTGTAGTCAAGTGACCATCACCATCTACAGAACCTACTGGGTAGTTACCTTGTGGTACCAATTCGTAAACTTTACCATCAGCAGTAACAATTGTCTTAGGACGGTTATCAATTACTGTATCGTAATCTTTACCTACTGGTTGACCAAATTCATCTGTTACGGATTGTTTGATAGTGTTACCATTTTCATCTACATAGTGAACGTAAACATTACCCTTAGGTTGTGCTGGTTGTTCTTTAAGTTTGTAGATGTAAGTAACATCTTTACGTCCTTCGATAACTTTACCTGTTGTAGCGTCTGATGACTCAAGGTGACCTTGTCCATCAACTTTACCTACAGTGTAGTTACCTGCTGGTACCAATTCGTAAACTTTACCATCAGTTGTTGTGATAGTCTTAGGACGATTATCTACTACTGTATCGTAGTCTTTATCGACTGGTTGATCTTTTTCATCAACAACTGAAGTCTTGATTGTCTTACCTTCAGTATCTTTATAGTGAACGTAAACGTCACCTTTCACTTCTTTGTAGACATAAGTGATGATTGAACGTGGTTTATCAACTTTACCTTTAATTGGGTCAGATGATTCAAGGTGTCCATCGCCATCAACTTTACCTACTGGGTAGTCACCTTTCGGTACGATCTTGTATGTCTTACCGTCTGGAGTCTTGATTGTCTTAGGTTTTTCACCTTCCTCGGTTGTGTTATATGGAGTGTCATATGGTGAGTTTGGTGTGTCTTGACGAGGTTTCTTGATTTCTTTACCTTTTTCGTCTACGTATGTGATGATTACGTCACCTTCTTTAGGTTTCGTTGGATCTTCTTTAAGTTTGTAGACGTAAGTTACGTTCTTGTCACCTTCGATAACTTTACCTGTTGTAGCGTCATCACCTGTCCAGTGACCTTGTTCGTCGACTTGACCTACTTTGTAGTTACCTGCTGGTACCAATTCGTATGTCTTACCTTCGAATTCGATTTCTTTTGGACGGTTATCTACTACTGTATCGTAGTCTTTACCTACTGGTTGATCTTTTTCATCTGTTACAGATGCTTTGATAGTGTTACCATTTTCATCTACATAGTGAACGTAAACATTACCCTTAGGTTGTGCTGGTTGTTCTTTAAGTTTGTAGATGTAAGTAACATCTTTACGTCCTTCGATAACTTTACCTGTTGTAGCGTCTGATGACTCAAGGTGACCTTGTCCATCAACTTTACCTACAGTGTAGTTACCTGCTGGTACCAATTCGTAAACTTTACCATCAGTTGTTGTGATAGTCTTAGGACGATTATCTACTACTGTATCGTAGTCTTTATCGACTGGTTGATCTTTTTCATCAACAACTGAAGTCTTGATTGTGTTACCTTCAGTATCTTTATAGTGAACGTAAACGTCACCCTTCACTTCTTTGTAGACGTAAGTGATGATTGAACGTGGTTTATCAACTTTACCTTTAATTGGGTCAGATGATTCAAGGTGTCCATCGCCATCAACTTTACCTACTGGGTAGTCACCTTTCGGTACGATCTTGTATGTCTTACCGTCTGGAGTCTTGATTGTCTTAGGTTTTTCACCTTCCTCAGTTGTGTTATATGGAGTATCATATGGTGAGTTTGGTGTGTCTTGACGAGGTTTCTTGATTTCTTTACCTTTTTCGTCTACGTAAGTGATGATTACGTCACCTTCTTTAGGTTTCGTTGGATCTTCTTTAAGTTTGTAGACGTAAGTTACGTTCTTATCGCCTTCGATAACTTTACCTGTTGTAGCGTCATCACCTGTCCAGTGACCTTGTTCGTCGACTTGACCTACTTTGTAGTTACCTGCTGGTACCAATTCGTATGTCTTACCTTGGAATTCGATTTCTTTTGGACGGTTGTCTACTACTGTATCGTAGTCTTTACCTACTGGTTGATCTTTTTCATCTGTTACAGATGCTTTGATTGTGTTACCTTCAGTGTCTACGTAGTGAACATATACATTACCCTTAGGTTGTACTGGTTGTTCTTTAAGTTGGTAAACGTAAGTTACATTCTTATCGCCTTCGATAACTTTACCTGTTGTAGCGTCATCACCTGTCCAGTGACCTTGTTCGTCGACTTGACCTACTGTGTAGTTACCTGCTGGTACCAATTCGTATGTCTTACCTTCGAATTCGATTTCTTTTGGACGGTTGTCTACTACTGTATCGTAGTCTTTATCAACTGGTTGGTCTTTTTCATCTGTTACAGATGCTTTGATTGTCTTACCTTCAGTGTCTACATAGTGAACGTAAACATTACCTTTCACTTCTTTATAAACGTAAGTGATTGTTGATTTAGGTTTATCAACTTTACCTTTAATTGGATCAGATGATTCAAGGTGTCCATCGCCGTCAACTTTACCTACTGGGTAGTCACCTTTTGGTACGATCTTGTATGTTTTACCATCTGGAGTCTTGATTGTGTTAGGTTTTTCACCTTCCTCAGTTGTGTTATATGGAGTGTCATATGGTGAGTTTGGTGTGTCTTGACGTGGTTTTTGGATTTCTTTACCATCATTCTCACGGATGTAAGTAATGATTACTTCACCAACTTTAGGAGTTTCACTTTCAGACATTGATTGAGAAATTGAAACTGAAGTTGATTCAGAGCTTGAAAGTGATTCTGAAACTGAAGTTGAAGTTGATGTTGATTCTGAAAGGCTAGCAGATGCTGAGTAAGATTCAGAAGCTGATACTGATTCAGATACAGAAGTTGATTCTGAAGAGCTTGCTGATTCTGATGCAGATGCTGACTCAGATGCGCTTGCTGATTCTGATGCAGATGCTGACTCAGATGCACTTGCTGATTCTGATGCAGATGCTGACTCAGATGCACTTGCTGATTCTGATGCAGATGCTGACTCAGATGCACTTGCTGATTCTGATGCAGATGCTGACTCAGATGCACTTGCTGATTCTGATGCAGACGCTGACTCAGAAGAAGATGTTGATTCAGATTCTGAGTTATTTGTAACAATTGAAGTTGACTCAGAGAGTGAAAGTGAAACTGAGATAGATTCTGAAGTTGAAACTGACTCAGATGCACTTGCTGATTCTGACGCAGATGCTGACTCAGATGCGCTTGCTGATTCTGATGCAGATACTGAAGCTGATGCAGATTCAGACGCACTTACTGATTCTGACGCAGACGCTGACTCTGATGCACTCGCTGATTCTGATGCAGATGCTGAAGCTGATGTGCTTGCTGATTCTGATGCAGATGCTGACTCAGATGCGCTTGCTGATTCTGATGCAGATGCTGACTCAGATACGCTTGCTGATTCTGATGCAGATGCTGACTCAGATGCGCTTGCTGATTCTGACGCAGACGCTGACTCTGATGTGCTTGCTGATTCTGATGCAGATGCTGACTTAGACGCACTTGCTGATTCTGATTGTGACTTAGACACTACTTCTGATTCTGATTGTGATACAGATTGTGACTTAGACACTACTTCTGATTCTGATTGTGATACAGATTGTGACTTAGACACTACTTCTGATTCTGATTGTGATACAG